>JBBRLC010000079.1:0-6628 GCA_038231595.1 Candidatus Nanopelagicales bacterium
AATCGCCGCGAAGGCGAGGTGACGACGGGACACGTTCGATGCTCCCTGAGATCTGGACGACAACTGCGACGACAACCGCCGCAACGCTTGCCGTCGTCAATGTGACGTCGATCTGATGTTAGTGACCAAGGCCCAACCAAAACGATCTGCTGGCGCGGGCGAGGTCAGGGTACTGGTCGCGCGTTGTCGACGTGCATGCACATCAAGATCATGTCGTCAACCCCCATTAGGCCGTTGACCTGCAGTTACGTCGATCGGGGGCGATGTGATGCGTGTTACCCTAGGGGTCCTTGAAAGGGGAACCCGCCACATGACTTTCCAGGTCGGCGACACTGTCGTCTACCCCCATCACGGGGCAGCACTTATCGAGTCAATCGAAATGCGAAGCGTCAAGGGAGTTGAGCGGGAGTACCTCGTTCTTCGGGTCGCTCAAGGCGATTTGACCGTACGCGTCCCATCCGAGAACGTTGACCTTGTCGGCGTGCGCGACGTCGTGAACGCCGAGGGTCTGGACCGCGTATTCGACGTACTGCGTCAGCCGTACACCGAGGAACCGACGAACTGGTCGCGCCGTTACAAGGCCAACCTGGAGAAGCTCGCATCCGGTGACGTGATCAAGGTTGCTGAGGTCGTCCGGGATCTGTGGCGTCGTGAGCGTGAGCGTGGATTGTCCGCCGGTGAGAAGCGAATGTTGGCAAAAGCCCGCCAAATCCTTGTGTCAGAGCTCGCACTTGCCGAGAAGACCAATGAGGACAAGGCCGAGGCAATCCTGGACGAGGTGCTCGCCTCCTAACCGGAGAGTGGCGCTCGGATGTCCTCATTGGCTCCGACCCTGCGCTGACGAAGGAGAGCTCCGATGGCTCCTCGGCTAACCCGAGTTCCTAGTGTCGCCGTCGAGTTGCTGCGTCTCCTGCTGGTTGCTTTCGGCGCCGGCGTGGGCTACACCTTGGCCGAGCGTTGGGGCGCCACTCCTGGAACGTACGTCTTGGGTTCCTTTGACGGCGTCTGGATGGGCGTCGTCCTCGGTGCGGCGGTCGGCTTTGTCGTCGGCGGGATCCTGTCACGATTCATCATCCGCCGACTCGATCGGGCCGAGCGCACCCTGCAGGGGCTCGCTCCCGAGCAGGTAGTCGCCGGTGGTTTCGGTGCGTTGGTCGGGGTCGCCCTCGTCGCGATCGTCGCGTGGCCGCTGTTCCTCGTCGGCAACCCGGTTTTGGTGTTGCCGTTGTTCTTTTTCCTGGTCGTAATCGGTGGGCTCTTTGGTGCCCGCGTTGCCCAACGCCGTCGTGAGGCCGTGCTGTCTGCCGTTGGTGGTCGAGCCGGGATGGCACCGCGCCGAGGGTCGACGGCGTTACTGCCCCGCGTACTCGACACGTCGGTCGCCGTTGATGGCCGGGTACTCGATGTCGTACGCGCCGGGTTCCTCGCAGGTCGAATGCTGGTCCCTGAGCCGGTTCTCGGTGAATTGCAAGCGTTAGCTGATTCGCCCGATGTCTTACGTCGGGCGAAGGGGCGTCGCGGTCTCGATGTCTTAACCGCGTTGCAGCGAGAATCCAACGTTGAATTGGAGGCCATCGCCGACGAGGCCCCGTCGTTTCTCGAGGTGGATTCGAAGCTGGTCCATATCTGCCAGCAACGTGGGGCGGCATTGCTGACCTTTGATACCAATCTCGCAAAAGTGGCCGAGATCGCCGGTGTGCGGGTGCTGAACCTGCACGGCCTGGCGCTTGCGCTGCGCCCGCCGGTCGTGGTCGGGGACGAAATCGACGTACACATGCTCAAGACTGGCCGCGAAGCTGGGCAGGCCGTCGGATATCTCGATGACGGAACAATGGTGGTTACCGAGCACGCAGCCGACTGGATCGGGCACGATTGCTCCGTGATGGTCACCAGTGTTCTGACGACAGGTAACGGGCGAATGGTTTTTGCCAAGCTCATTTCTGGCAGTGCGACACCGGGTAGTCCCGGTGGGGTCGCATCGGAAGGCGTTGGAGCGGGAAGTTCCGCGCCGAGTCGGACCCAGGAGTCTGCGCACGGCCGCTCCTGATGGCGATCGCATCGGGGCGTACGGCCGCAGTAGTTCCCGCCGCCGGTCGTGGTGAACGGCTCGGTGCTGGTGGGCCCAAAGCCTTGCGCGACCTCGGCGGCGTACCGATCTTGGTCCACGCGGTTCGAGCGCTCGCGGGAGCTCGCTCGATCGACCTTGTCGTTGTTGCCGCTCCGGCCGAGGAAGTCGCGGGCGTTCGCGCACTGCTACGGGGACTCGATGCTGGTGCCGAAGTGTGGATCGTCGCCGGTGGTGATACCCGGCAGGAGTCGGTTGGCGCCGCCCTGATGGCCCTTCCCGATGGGGTCGATGTCGTGTTGGTCCACGATGCAGCACGCCCCTTGGTGCCGGTAACGCTTGTCGACGCGGTGGCGGCTGCTGTTCGCGCCGGATCGGATGCGGTCGTACCAGGGATTGCCATCGCTGATACGACTAAACAAGTCGATGAAGCTGGGCGGGTGGAAGCGACATTGGATCGCAGTCGACTCCGCGCGATTCAGACGCCGCAGGGATTTCGTCGGTCTGTACTGGAGTCCGCGCACGAGTCGGCGCGCATCGAGAGCTCGCTGCATAACGAGTCCATGGTGGCCACCGATGACGCGGGGCTCGTCGAACGTTTTGGGACGACAGTGATGGTCGTGCCCGGACACGAAGACGCATTCAAGGTGACGCGGCCAATCGACCTATTGCTCGCCGAAGCCGTACTCGCGAGGCGGAGGGCTGCCGGTGTCCACGCCTGAATTCCGTACCGGCATCGGCGTGGATGTGCACGCATTTGATCCGTCCCGGCCGTTGTGGCTGGCCGGATTGCACTGGCCCGACGAAACGGGGTTGGCCGGTCACTCCGATGCCGATGTTGCGGCGCATGCCTTGTGTGATGCGTTGCTCTCGGCGGCAGGGCTGGGTGATCTTGGCGCGCAGTTTGGCGTCGATCGATCTGAGTGGGCTGACACGCAGGGATTAGTGCTCCTTGGGGAAGTTGTTCGTCTTGTGACAGTTGAGGGTTGGACCGTAAGTAACGCGGCAATTCAAATTGTCGGTAATCGACCTCGATTCGCAGCACGACGCAGTGAAGCCCAATTGGTTCTCAGCGAGGCGTGTGGTGGACCAGTCAGTGTGTCTGCGACAACCACGGACGGCCTCGGGCTGACTGGTCGAGATGAAGGGATCGCCGCGATCGCGACTGCGTTGCTCGTACGAACGGTTTAGAGTCGCCCAATGAGTTCTACGTTGAATGCGTCCGCGAGGGCGCTGCTGGATACGCCCGAGTACGCCACGATCGCGACGATGGAGCCGAACGGACAACCTCAACTGTCCGTCGTCTGGGTGGGACGTGACGGTGACGACGTGCTCGTGTCGACAATCAAAGGTCGGCGCAAACACACCAACATTGAGCGAAATCCCCTGGTGACCGTGCTCGTTTTCCCCAAGGGCGATCCTGACTCCTACCTCGAAGTCCGCGGCACGGCCACGATGACCGAAGAGGGCGGTCGCGAACTCATTGACCAGTTTGCGCGGGAATACCGAGGAGTGCCGAGGTACACCGGCGACGACGGCACAGAGAACGTCCGTGTCGTCGTACGCATCACTCCGACCCGAGTGGTCACTCGCGGCTGATTCTCGGCGGCTAGGCTCCGCCGGGTGACCTTGCACCTTTACGACACTGCCACGCGCTCCGTGCGCGAGTTCGTGCCGCTTGTTGCGGGTCAGGCCTCGATGTACCTGTGTGGCGCGACGGTGCAGGCTCCGCCGCATGTGGGTCACATCCGCTCCGGGATCAACTTCGACGTGCTCGGCCGATGGCTGCAGGTGAGCGGTTACGACGTCGTGTTCTGCCGCAACGTCACCGACATTGACGACAAGATCATCGCGAAGGCATTGGTCGAGGACCGCCCGTGGTGGGCGGTTGCCACCGCGTACGAACGAGCGTTTGCGTGGGCGTACGACGTGTTGGGTTGTACCCGCCCGACGGTCGAGCCCAGGGCTACCGGACACATCCCGGAAATGATTGTGCTGATGCAACGGCTCATCGACGCAGGTCATGCGTATGCGTCTGAGGGCGATGTCTACTTCGCCGTGAGTTCCTATCCCGCGTATGGCGTGCTCTCGGGCCAACGGCCCGACGACATGTTGCCCGCGACCGACAGTGACTTCGAGTCGCGTAAGCGAGACCCCCGCGACTTTGCGTTGTGGAAATCGGCGAAGCACGGCGAGCCATCGTGGGATACGCCGTGGGGCGATGGGCGGCCCGGATGGCACTTGGAGTGTTCAGCGATGGCGAGCAAGTATCTCGGTCCGGCGTTCGACATTCACGGCGGCGGACTCGACTTGATCTTCCCGCACCATGAAAACGAAGTGGCCCAATCGAAGGCCGTCGGGGACGGCTTCGCTAACTACTGGGTACACAACGGATGGGTCACGACGTCCGGGGAAAAGATGAGCAAGTCGCTAGGCAACTCATTGCTCGTGACCGAAGTTGTCAGTCGTGTGCGCCCGATTGAGCTCCGGTACTACCTCGCGTCAGCGCACTACCGAAGCACGATCGAATTCTCTTTCGAAGCCCTCGAAGAGAACGCGTCGGCTTTTCGACGCATTGAAGGGTTCCTCACTCGAGCGTCGGCGCGGATAGGCGAGGTCGCGCATGTCCAACAAAGTGCCCCGGTTGGAATCGATCCGGTGTTCGCTGCTGCCATGGATGACGATCTCGGCGTACCGGCGGCTCTGGCTGTCGTCCATGACCGCGTCACAGAAGGAAACAGGCTTCTCTCGGAATCCGCCCAAGGCTCGAACACACAGTTGGTGAACGTGGTCACGTCGGTGCGGGCGATGTTGGACGCTCTCGGCATCGATCCTGCAGCAGAGACATGGGCCGAGGGAGGTTCGGCCGAGAGAGACTCGCTGCGTGACGTCGTCGATCGTCTCGTGACCGATGCCCTACAAGAGCGCAGCGCAGCTCGTGAGCGCAAAGACTTTGCCGGCGCCGACGCCGTACGAGATCGACTGCGCGCCGCTGGCGTTGCGGTGGAAGACACGCCAACGGGCGCACACTGGTCGTTGGCCACAAGTGAGGACGACTAGTCGTGGCAGGCAACAGTCAGCGCAAGGGTTCGATGCGCAAGGCAGGTACCAAGAAGGGTCCGACCGCCGGATCCGGGGGGCAACGCCGACAAGGGCTTGAACCCAAGAAGCCAACCCCGAAAGCCACCGAACGCGATAAGCATCCCGCTGCTCGTCGCGCTCGAGCGAGTGCCAAGCGTGCCGCGGTGGGCACATCCCGTACCTCGACCACCCGCGCGCGATCGTCGCGGTCGAGTCGACCGAAAAAGGACGGCTACGAATACGTCGCCGGACGCAACTCCGTGGTCGAAGCGCTTCGTGCCCATGTGCCCGCGAAGACGCTCTACGTGCAGCAGTACGTCGACAGTGATGATCGTGTGCGCGAAGCGATCACGACCGCGGCGGGTCGTGGCATCGCGTTGATCGAGACAACGAAGGGCGACATCGAGCGCTTGACGGGCGCGGTGGTGCATCAAGGGTTGGCCCTGCAAGTCCCGGCGTACAAGTACGCGGAACCAAGCGAGCTTTTCTCCGCAGCACTCGAAGTTGAGGCGGGACTACTCGTCGCGCTCGATGGCGTCACCGACCCGCGCAACCTCGGGGCGGTGGTGCGGTCGGCCGCCGGATTCGGGGCACAAGGTGTCTTCGTGCCCGAACGTCGTGCCGCCGGGATGACGGCATCGGCGTGGAAGTCAAGTGCTGGAGCGGCTGCACGCGTCCCGGTGGGTCGAGTCACAAATATGACACGCACCTTGAAGGCTGCACAGAAGGCTGGCTTTGCTGTCATCGGATTAGCCGCCGATGGCGATGTTTCTCTGAACACCCTCGATTCTGCAATCGCCTCTGCACCAGTAGTTTTGGTGATCGGCAGCGAGGGCAAGGGGTTATCGCGACTGGTCGCCGAAACTTGCGACGTCCTCGTCTCGATTCCAATGTCCGCAGACACCGAATCACTCAATGCAGGTGTGGCCGCGGGCATCGCGTTGTACGCATTGGCTGGCGCGCGCCGCTAAGCCTGTTCCAGCGCGTGCGCGACTCGAATCACGCCGAGGTGGGAGTACGCCTGGGGATGGTTGCCGAGTCCGCGCCCGGTTTCCGGGTCGTACTGCTCGGGCAACAGACCGGTCGGACCCGTCGTGGCGAGGATGTCGCGGAAGAGTAACTCCGCATCATCGCGCCGACCGGACAGGAGGTACGCCTCGGCAAGCCAGGTCGCGCAGATATACATACCCCCTTCGATACCGGGCAGGGCATCGTCGAAGCGGTAACGGTAGACCGCAGCGCCGTTGCGGAGTTGGTCTTCGACCGCGTTGACCGTCCCCACAAACCGTGGGTCGTCGCCAGCCAACATGCCAGAGAGTCCGATATGAAGCGACGCAGCATCGATGTCGACCCGACCGTAGGACGAAACGAACGACGCGACGTTGGTGTCATAACCCTTCGACAGGACCTCTAGCTCAATGCGGTGGCGAAGTTGATTCCAGCGCGGCCGGTGTTCGTTGCGCATGTCAGCCATTCGAAGTG
>JBBRLC010000080.1:0-6577 GCA_038231595.1 Candidatus Nanopelagicales bacterium
GACTCCCATCGCGGCATCCACGACACGGCTCACTCCCCCACGTACGCCGACAAACCGATTCCCTCCTCGCGTGTCCCCAGAGTCGACTTCCAGCTCCGCGGCCCGCGCGCGTGCCACCAATTCGCGAGCCGCCGTGGTAAGTGCGACTCCTTTCGTCGCCGCGGCGTAGATCCCAGGAATGCACGCCTGCAGGCTCAACTCATCGGCGTGGCCGGCGTACACACCGCCGAGCAACGGTTCGATGAGTCGGTCAACGACTTCATCGCCGAGCCGCGTACGCACGAATCCACCGAGCGACACGTCGGTGTCAATCGGGTTGGTATGGCGCTTCGCTTCGGCGCGAACGAATTCCAATGCCTGTGGCGACAACACTCCCGCGCGATCTAGTGAATCCAGATCGCCGGGAATCCCCAGCACCAGGCCCGGCGGTAGCGAGTGCACGACGCTATCGCTGAGCACCAGCCCGGGCGCACTAATCGCCGGCACCACTAATTGCGAGCCAAGCCCGACGTGTCGCACTAAGTCCACCGCCTCGGGGCGAGTGGCCAACATCGACTCGGCTCCCACATCCACCGCGACTCCGGCCACCGAGTCCAACTGCAACTTCCCACCGGCTCGACTCGATGACTCCAACACGACAACTTCGGGCGGATTCGACCGCGATGACAGTTGCAGGGCAGCGGCGAGTCCGGCAATCCCGCCACCAACAACACCGATTCGTTGTCGCGGGGTCGAAGTCACTCGGGCGCCTGCCAGTTCATCTAGTCCACCGATGTGTTGTGGACTGACTCAACGACCCGGGCGAGCGCATCAGGGTTGGTCTCGGGCAATACCCCATGACCAAGATTGAAGATGTGCCCTCGGGCACCCCGCCCGCTCTGCACGATTCGAGCCACTGCCTCATCGAGAGCATCGGAGGATGCAAACAGCAAGGCTGGATCGAGATTGCCTTGCACCGATACGCCAAGACCGACACGAGCGATCGCGTCGACCAAATCTACGCGGTAATCCACCCCGACAACATCGCATCCGACGCTGGCCATCGACGTGAGCAACTCACCGGTCCCGACGCCGAAATGAATCATCGGAGCGCCGAGGCCGCGTACTCGATCGAAGCAGGCACGCGAATGGGGCAGCACGTGTCGCTCGTAGTCTCGTCGGCTCAACGACCCCGCCCACGAGTCGAATAACTGCACGGCGCTCGCGCCGTGGAGAACTTGAAGTCGCAGGAATTCCCCGGCGATGTCGGCCAGCCGTGCGCACAAGTCCGACCAGAGTTCTGGGTCGCTGTGCATAAGGGCTTTGGTAAACACATGATCTCGACTTGGTCCACCTTCGACGAGGTACGACGCCAACGTGAAAGGCGCCCCGGCGAAACCGATCAGCGGCGTTGTTCCTAGCTCCCCTGCCTCGGAGGTCAGCAACGAGACCGCCGCCAGCACCGACTCCACATCGGCTTGTTCGAGTTCGCGTAGACGCGCGAGGTCGGCGCGCGTTCGAAATGGCTGCGCCACAACCGGTCCGACTCCCGGTACAATTTCGACATCGACACCGACGGCGCGCAGAGGAACGACAATGTCGGAGAAGAAGATTGCGGCGTCCACCCCGTAGCGACGTACCGGTTGCATGGTGATCTCGGCAACCATGTCGGTGCGGAAGCACGTATCCAGCATCGAGGTTCCTTCGCGCAAGGCGCGGTACTCCGGCAATGAGCGACCCGCCTGTCGCATAAACCACACTGGGATTCGCCTTGGCCTACGACCGAGTGCGGCGGCGACGAGGGGCGAATCCGACGTACGCCCCGACGTCAACGGATGAGCGGCGGGCAATGCAGCTGGAGGAACTGCACCTGATAGCGCGGCGATGGTCACACGGCCGATCGTCGCATGTGCGGTCTCACCCGGCGCCGCCCGTACTTATCAGGGCAACTCCGCACAGCGCGATCCCGACGCCGAAATATTGCACCGGGACGAGTCGCTCGTGGTGGAACCAACGGGCGAGTACGACGGTTGTCACCGGGTAGAGCGAACCGAGGACGGCCACGACCGCGAGCAAACCCAGTCCCGTCGCGACCCCGAACGACAGGTTCGCCGCGACGTCGAAGATGCCGATCGCGGCGAGCATTGCGATGTCGGCGCGCACAAGGCCACCGCGGCTACGTGCGATGCATGCGATGACGAAAACCACCACCACAGTCGTCGCTCGCATTGCGACCATCGTCATCACCGCGCTGGTGCGGCTGCCTTGGGCAATGGCCGACAGGGAGGTTCCAAACATCAGCGCCGCGAAGCCAGCCAACAGCAACGGTATGAGCTCTGTCCGGCCGGTCAGTTCCGGTCCACTCGCCGCGGCGATGCCGGCGAGGGTTAGTGCAATGCCGACAAACTGTATGGCCGTGGGCGACTCGCCGCGGATCAAACCCAAGCCCAACGGGACCAGGACGCCGAGTCCTGCGATCGGCGCCACGATTCCCATGGTTCCTCGCGACAAGGCTGCATAAAACGCCACCAACCCGATGAATCCCGACAGGCTCGCAAGCACGGCCCACCGCCAGTACGCCGGATCGTCGCCCCACTTTCCGAGCACGCTGGCGATGGCGATCGCCGCGATAAGTCCGGCTAACTGAGAGCCTCCGACAACAGCAAGGGCCGGGCGGCGGCGGGACAAGGTGCCACCGAGAAAGTCCGCACTCCCCCACATCACGCTGGAAATCAGCGCTAGGAACACGGCCATCGGGCGACTCTAAGGCGTGGGCCACTGGGGCTGAAATTATTGCGACGCGCCGACCGTATTCGTCGCTACCGGTTCCACCGACGGATGCGACCTACTCTCAGGGAGTGGCTTCGGTACGGCGTCCAGACGCAACCTTCAGCGGAACGAGCGGTGGGGATTTCTCCGTCGACTTCGCCGCCGCGCTGACCTCGTTGTCGGGATTCACGACCCGACCCGAAATCGACATTGACGAGGCTCCGGCCCCCCAACGTCTCGCCCGCTTCGCCCTGGCCCTCACCGCAGACGTCGGCGCCGAGGAGGAACTCGGAAGTGGGCGCCTGGTCGTACTCCATGACCCCGACGGTCAGCCGACGTGGCATGGCACGTTTCGGATCGTGACTTTCATTCGGGCCCACGTCGAATCCGAACTCGCTGCCGATCCAATGCTGGCCGAGGTGGGTTGGGCGTGGCTGACCGAGTCCCTGCAACGCAATCAGGCTGAGTACGGCCACATCGCTGGCACCGTGACGCGCACGGCCTCGACGTCGTTTGGATCAATGACCGATCAGCCAGTCAAAGGTGAACTCGAAGTCCGTGCGTCCTGGACGGCGATGCACCACAACTTGGCTCCGCACGTACAGGCGTGGACCGAGTTGCTGGCGACCGCTGCGGGGCTCGAACCGCTGGCCCCTGGCGTGGTGGCGTTGCCTCGTCGTGCCCGCTGACTGAACATCTCGGTTCGCTCAAGGCCAGCCTCGTCACCCGCACGCCAACTGGCCCCACCCGAACGGGTGAGCGTGGGCCCTCGATGGGCGTAGCGGGTCAAGTAACCGAGCAGGGGGTCCGATACGGCTCAAGGACCTCAAATGCGAGGTCTTGAGTGTGTGGCTGTCACCGTTGAGGAGGCCCGGCGTGGTCGCTGTTGTCGAACGCCCAGGGGCCGGACTTGCTGGACTCCCCCGGTCCCGCTTTACCGCGTTGCTAGTTGCTGAATCTCCGCACCGGAGGGCTTTTCTCGCCTCGAGACTGCGTGGTCTCGGAGCTCGCGACGTGATTGAGGCAGCCAGTGCCGCCGAGGCACGAGTGCGCGCTCGCCATGAATCCTCCCAAGAACTCCTGATCGTCGATGGTGGACTGCCCGACAGTCCTGTGTTGCCGCTCTTGGCGGAGTTGCGCCAACTGGGGTGGCGCCGAGTTGTCCTGCTCACCGTTCGCGATGACTCGTACGCCGTTCGAGCTGCAATGGCAGGTGGAGCCCGTGGTTACCTCGTCACCGCAGACCACTCCGTCCCTGACCCGCTTCCCTTCGTTGCGGTCAACCGCAGTCGTAGCCGTTCAGGGTCACCCGATGATTTGTCGGCTCGCGAAGTCGAGGTGCTTCAACTCGTTGCTGAAGGGCACTCCAACAAGGCAGTCGGAGAGGACTTGGGCCTTTCCGCGCTGACCGTGAAGAGTCACCTCGCGCGTATCGCCCGCAAGTTGGGAACCGGTGACCGCGCCGAAATGGTCGCCCTGTCGATGCGGGCCGGCCTGGTCCGCTAGTCGGATCCGTGCTCATTTAGCCGCGCCGCTGGGTCGGACCGTTTTACTGGGCAGACCTACCCACGTCGTACGGTGGGCCCGTGACGTCATCGCCGGACAACTCCGCGCCGGAGCCCGGTGACGTTGAAGTCGCAGCTCGCGCTGATGATGCTGACGACGCAGCCCTGGTCGTACCTCCCCTGCTCCTTGCCGACGGTTTACCTCCTCTCATCGATGAGCCAGGGCCGTTGGCTGAGGCGGTCACCGCGTTGAGCGACGGCCACGGCCCAATCGCGGTCGATGCCGAACGCGCGTCCGGCTATCGATACGGACAACGCGCCTATCTCGTGCAACTTCGTCGTTCCGGCGCCGGCACCATGCTCATCGACCCGACTGCCTTTGACGATTTGAGTTCGCTCGCCGACGTATTGGGGAAATCGGAGTGGGTGCTGCACGCGGCCAACCAAGATCTACCCTGCCTCGCCGAGATCGGTCTCATCCCGCACGCCGGAGTCTTTGACACCGAGTTGGCCGGACGGCTTCTCGGACTTCCCCGAGTCGGGCTGGCCGCGCTGATGGAACGCCAACTGGGGTTCTCGCTAGCCAAGGAGCACTCCGCCGCTGACTGGTCGACTCGGCCACTGCCGACAGCGTGGTTGCACTACGCCGCCTTGGACGTTGAGCTGCTGGTGGAACTGCGCGACATCCTCGATGAACTCCTCGTGGTTGCTGGAAAACGCGAGTGGGCCAGCGAAGAATTCGCCGCGATCGTGGCGGCACCGCCAGCGCGCCCGCGCACCGATCCCTGGCGGCGTACCTCGGGCATGCACCGGGTACGCAACCCGCGCGGTTTGGCAATCGTTCGAGGGCTTTGGTACTCCCGCGACGAGATCGCGCAGACCCGCGACATTTCGCCGGGTCGGATCCTGGCCGATGCCGCGATTATTGAAGCCTCCCTCGCGCTACCGAGTGACATCGATGCCCTACAAGCGCTCGGCGCCTTTCGACATCGCGGTGCAAAGCGCCACATCTCCACCTGGAGTCGCTCGGTGTCAGCGGCATTGGCACTACCGGCATCTGAGTTGCCGCCACTGTCGCTCCCAGGGGACGGCCCACCGCCTCCACGGGTTTGGGCCGACCGCGACCCGGTGGCTGCGGCCCGGCTTCGCAAGGCCCGAGCCGGTCTCACCGGGGTGGCTGCATCGAGTGACTTACCGGTGGAAAACCTCATCTCACCGGACGCCGTACGCCGGGTGATCTGGAAACCGCCGACTCCGGTCACATCCGAGGCGGTGGCGGCGGAGCTGGTCCGACTCGGCGCTCGCCGATGGCAGGTTGAAATGACCCTTCCGGTTTTTCTCGAGGCCCTGGCCATCACCGAGCCACCCCCCGCCGACACACCACCAGATGCGACCTCCGACTAACGAGCCCTAGTCCAGTTACTCGTCAGTAGGGTAGGGTGTTACCGGCCAGTAACTCGCCCCCTTTGGCCTCCCCTAGGACCGCCCAGGAGCCCCTATGTCTGAGACCACGCGCCCGTCGCGTCCGATCCGCGACGTCGTCGTCGTTGACGCCGTACGGACCCCATTTGGTCGGGCCGGCGACAAGGGCATGTACGCCCGTACACGTGCCGACGATCTCGCCGTCAACGTGCTGCGCGAGTTGGTGCGACGTAACGATGCCCTGGCGCCGGAACGGATCGACGACGTCGCCATAGCCGCGACGACCCAGATCGGCGATCAAGGACTCACGATCGGGCGTAGTGCGAGCATCTTGGCGGGTTTGCCGCGTTCAGTTCCCGGATTTTCCATCGACCGGATGTGTGCCGGCGCGATGACGTCGGTGACCACGATGGCTTCCGCTATCGGCATCGGCGCGTACGAGGTGGCCATTGCCGGCGGGGTCGAGCACATGGGTCGCCATCCGATGGGCGAAGGCGTCGACCCGAATCCTCGTTTTGTGTCTGAGCGCCTGGTGGATCCCGATGCGATGCAGATGGGCAAGACGGCCGAAAACTTGCATGACCGCTTCCCACACCTCACCCGTGGACGCGCCGACGAGTACGCCGTGCGTAGCCAAGAGAAAACCGCCAAGGCCTACGGCGACGGGCGAATTCAACCCGACCTCGTCCCCGTCGCGACGCGAACTGTGGAGGGCGGCTGGGGTATTGCCACCGTTGATGAACCACCACGTCCCGGCACCACGCTGGCCGGGCTCAGCGAACTCAAGACCCCGTTCCGCCCGCACGGGCGCGTCACGGCCGGAAACGCAGCCGGGCTCAATGACGGCGCCACGGCGGCGTTGCTCACCTCCGAAACAGTCGCCGACGAATTGGGACTGACCA
>JBBRLC010000081.1:0-6561 GCA_038231595.1 Candidatus Nanopelagicales bacterium
GACTGGGAACATCGTCACCAGAATGCAAACGGTGGCCCGCCGACAAGGAACCTGGATCCATGCAGGATCAATTGTCGAAGCGTCCGGTGATGGTCGGCTCTTCAACGCCAGCGTTGTTATTGATCCAGAAGGCGAGATCGCCGCGGTGTATCGCAAAGTCCATCTCTTTGGATTTGATGCCGGGGAGACGACCGTCATGTCAGCCGGCGAGGACCTGGTCGTTGTTGACACCGCAGTCGGATCGACCGGGCTAGCCACGTGCTACGACTTGCGTTTCCCCGAACTCTTCCGATCACTCATGGGGCAGGATGTTCAGGCGTTCTTGATCTCGTCCGGATGGCCCACCACCAGGATCTCTCAGTGGTCCCTGTTAGCGCGCGCGCGAGCGATAGAAAATCAGGCGTACGTTTTTGCTTGCAATGAAGCGGGCACGCATGCCGGCGCCACGCTTGGGGGCCGATCGGTCATCGTGGATCCGACCGGAGAGGTACTCGCGGAAGCGGGCACCGATGAGGAGGTAATCGCCGCAACGGTCGATCTTGATGTCGTAACTCGTTGGCGCCGCGACTTCCCCGTACTCGCTGATCGGCGACTGTAGGAGTGCAGTAGAACTCGCCTCGTTCACCGGTGTAGGAGTGCAGTTAGAACTCGCCTCGTTCACCGGTGAGGGAGTGCGGTTAGAAGGACTCCTCCGGGAGATCCATCAAGTCCAGTGTCGTCGCTTCGGCGATCGACCGCTCGGCGCTGATGAGAGGCAATCGTTGGGCCGCAAAGAACTTCGCGGTTGCGACCTTGCCTTCGTAGAAGGCCTTATCGCGATCTGACACGACACCCTTGAGCGCGGTCAACGCTACGTCGGCCTGACGCAACAACAACCACGCAATGGCCAGGTCGCCCAGTGACATGAGCAGCCGCGTCGTGTTAAGTCCGACTTTGTAAAGTTCGCGAGAATCAGTTTGAGACTTCATCGCGAACCCTCCGAGAGCCGCGATCATCGCCTGAACGTCCTCAAGGCCCTGGGCCAGCAACCCGCGTTCGACGCCAAGAGTGCCGTTGCCCGCATCGCCCTTGGCAAACAACGCGATGTCACCGCCGACCTTTGTCACCGCGGTGAACTGGTCGCGCAGCATCTTGCGGAAGAAGAGGTCCATCCCCTGAATCGCGGTGGTGCCCTCGTAGAGCGTGTCGATCTTCGCATCGCGGATGTACTGCTCGAGCGGGTAGTCCTGAAGGTAGCCAGACCCACCAAGGGTCTGGACCGACAGCGCCAACATCTCGTACGAACGTTCCGAGCCGACGCCCTTGACGATGGGGAGTAGCAGGTCATTGACGCGCTCTGCCACGTCGAGGTCCACCGATTCATCACCAGCTTGGCCGAGTTCGATCTGGTCCTGCCAATAAGCCGTGTAGGCAATGAGTGCGCGCATTCCCTCGGCGTACGACTTCTGCATCATCAGGATTCGGCGTACGTCCGGGTGACGAGTGATCGTGACGCGAGGGGCGCCCTTGTCGGTCATTTGGGTCATGTCAGCGCCTTGGGCGCGCGTCTTTGCGTACTCAAGTGCGTTGAGATAGCCAGTCGACAACGTGGCGATGGCTTTCGTACCGACCATCATCCGGGCGTACTCGATGACCTTGAACATTTGGGCGATGCCGTCGTGAACGTCTCCCACGAGCCAGCCGATGGCTGGCTCTTTCTCACCGAAGGTCAATTCACACGTCGAAGAAACCTTGAGGCCCATCTTCTTCTCGATGTTGGTGACGAATACGCCGTTACGTTCGCCAAGTTCCCCCGTCGCAAGGTCAACGTGATATTTCGGGACGACGAACAGCGATAGGCCCTTCGTGCCGGGGCCGGCACCGTCTGGTCGCGCCAACACTAAGTGGACGATGTTGTCGGTCATGTCGTGTTCGCCCGACGTAATGAAACGCTTCACACCCTCAATGTGCCAAGAGCCGTCTGCTTGTTCATGTGCTCGGACGCGACCGGCGCCAACGTCGGAGCCGGCGTCTGGTTCGGTAAGCACCATCGTCGCGCCCCATTGATGGTCGATAATCAATTGTGCGAGACGCTTCTGATCGTCGTTGCCAATGTGGTCCAGAATTGCGGCGAATCCAGGGCCAGACATGTACATGAAGGCAGCGGGATTTGCGCCGAGCAGCATCTCGCTCGCGGCCCATCGAAGCGACGGTGGAGCACCGGCGCCGCCCAGGTGAACGGGCAGATCCAGACTCCAGAAACCAGAGTCGATGAGCGCGCGATAGGACGCCTTGAATGTCTCGGGCATGGTGACGGTGCTGGTCTCGGGGTCGAACACTGGCGGGTGACGGTCGGCGTCGACGAAACTCTGCGCCAGCGGACCGACCGAGAGTCGTTCGACTTCCTGCAGGATTTCGTGCGCCGTTGCCACGTCCATCTCGGCGTACGGTCCGTGCCCAAGTCGTTCGCCCGCACCGAAGACCTCGAAGAGGTTGAATTCGATATCGCGCAGGTTCGCCTTATAGTGGCTCATGGGGGGCCTCACTAGTCGGGGTTACTCGTCAGTAACACAATGATGCTACTGGCCGGTAACTAATGCAAGTCCAGAGCCAGGCCAGGCGTGTCGCACGAGGTGAAACCTCTTCGGTTGGCCCCCTCCCGGGGTCACGAGAGCCATCCGCGTGCGCGGCGGGGCAGGATGAGGTGATGCAGCGACCAGGTGGCTTTCCCCTGAGATTTGGCGGCCACCCGCCTCGAGCGACATTGCTCCCACTGCTGGCACTCGCACTGGCGGACCCCAGCGCTGCAGCCGTGGCCGCACCACCCGGTGTCGTCACGACGAGTCCGACCTCAACGCCTGCGCTATCGAGGGGACTCGCGGCACCGACGACTCTGGTTTCATCGACGACCGGATCGATAAGCAGCACATCGACGCAACTAATCACGGTCAAGGCCCGAGGGACCTGGGCCACCGTCATCGCCTGGCAGAAAACAACCGGCGGTTGGCGGAAGATCATCGTCAGCAGACATGGTCGCGTGGGGGCAGGCGGTGTCGTGAGCGGACTCCTTCGACGACAGTTCACCGGCACAACTCCGGCGGGAACGTTCGGGCTCACCGAGTCATTTGGCGTCGACCCCAACCCTGGCACTCGCATGCCCTACCGACATGTGAATGGGTGTGACTGGTGGGTCCAAGACACCCGGTCAACTCACTACAACAATAGGGTCAACGTGTGTCGCCGAGGACATGACTTCCCGCTCACAGAGCATGGCAAGTACGGCTCTGAACACCTGATCAGCCGTACAAAAATCTATCGCTGGGCCATCGTCATTGATTTCAATCGACCGGATCCTGTGCACCGGCGTGGTTCAGGAATCTTCCTGCACGTTAATGACACGCGAGCCACCACATGGTGCGTGTCAGTGCCGCGCTGGGCGATGCACGCAGTCATGCGTTGGCTTGATCCGTCGCAACATCCGCAAATTCGCATCGCGTGATTCGACCGGCGAAACTCGCCGCGCTCGTTGCCCGCAGCTGCTGACCAGTTCGACGAAACGAAACCATGTTTCGCAATACGCACTCACCCGGCCCTCGAACCCCGTCGTCACATGGTGATCGGTAAATCAACCATAGAGATTGCCGACCGGGCCGAGAGGTCCATACTCATGAATGTGAAACACATCATTGAGGTCGACGGACTCGCGCTTGCGGCGTACGAAGAACTCGGCGACGGACCCGTATTGGTGTGCGTTCCGGGGGGGCCTGGCTACGGTGGCGAGCAACTCGGGAACCTCGGGGGACTGGACGCGATGCGTCAATTGGTCTTGTGCGATCTGCGTGGTGCCGGAGCTTCGGACATGCCGGAGAAGCGGTCGTGGACGATCGCGGATTACGCCCATGATCTGGACTCGATTCGGGAGGCCCTTGGGCTGGAACGCATCGCCGTCATGGGTCACGCGCATGGAGCGCTGGTGGCGACGCGGTACGCCCTCGATCACCCCGAGCGCGTCAGTGCGCTCGTACTCGACGCAGTGCCCGTACGGCGGATCGAAGAGGTCGATGCAGAGTCCGATCAGCAGATCGGCGGTTACTTTTCGAAATACGACGACACCGCAAAGCGTTACGTGGCCGAACACATGGGCACCATGGTTGAACAAGCCCTGGCGTGGTTCTGGGATAACGAGGTTTCTGACGACTTAGCAGCGCCCCTTCTCGACCTCAAGACACCGACGTTGCTGATTGACGGATCGAAGGATCCTCTCGGCGGAGAGACCCCCACGCGTGAGTTGGCAAACAAGATGCACGACTGCGAGTTCATCGTCATCGAAGGCGCATCGCATTTTCCGTGGGTCGACCAGCCGCGTGTCTACGCCGAGGTCGTTGAAACGTTTCTTGCGTCGATGACCCCGTAGGGTCGACGGTAGTCGAACGAGACTGATCGGCCGGCTCGAGAACCGAATTCAGTGGCTCACGGTGGAGGTTGAGATGAGTGGAACGTCGCGAGACCCGATGGATCCCAATGACTCTATAAGGGAAGTCGCGTTTGTTGTCGGCGTTAACGATGTCGCACTCGCACCACCATCAGTTACCGACGTCGTACGGACCGGTGTAATCGCGGGAGTGTTCGCGGGCTTCCTTTGCGAAGTCATGTACGGAATCGGTCGCATCTTCGGCACCAACTTCGAAGTGAAGACCGGAAGCAGCGATCAGTTAACAGCGATCCCACTCTTCATGCCGTTCGTCCTCCCGTTGGTCGTGGCGGTACTTGCCGCGCTTGTCGTTGCTCTGCTCTTCCGTCGCGCGGGTGGTGCCTTCTGGGTGCTCACGCTGGGGTTCATGTTGACGATTCTGTCGCTCGGACTTCCGCTCTTCCAGTCAAGCGGCGCCACGTGGCCGACGAAGATATGGCTGGTGTTGATGCACCTCACTACTGGCGTGATCGTGGTGCCCGCGATGGCGTTCTCGCTGCGCCCGCGGCGGACAAGTAACTACTAACTGGTCGCAACCGAAGTGGCTCAGTTGTCAAAGGATGCGCCGCAACTTCGCGGTGACGGCGATGCGCCGGTCCGATGGGGCGTGCTCCCCACGGCCCTCATCAACGACAAAGTATTGACTGCTGCGCGACTGACCGACGCGGTGGATGTGGTTGCGATAGGCAGCCGCGATGGGGATCGAGCAACCGAAGCGGCGACCCGGTGAGGAATCGTCCGCGCGTACGCCGGATACGACGCGTTGCTCGCTGACGATGACGTCGAGGCCGTCTACATCCCGCTGCCGAACAAGCTGCACCACCGATTGACGTTGCGCGCGCTTGAAGCAGGCAAGCACGTGCTGTGCGACAAGCCGTACAGCCGGCATCCGGAGGAGGTTGCGGAGGCGTTCGATTTTGCGAGGAGTGCGGCGCTCTTGCTGAGCGAAGAGTTCATGTATCGCTATCACCCGCAGATAGCAGCGTTGCAACGGATGGTGCGCGAGGAGGAGCCCATCGGCGAGTTGCGTCTGATCTCTGCCGCGTTCTCGTGGTCCGCCTGCGCACGCGATGACATTCGATTCGCGATGCCGCGCTGGACGGCGGATCGCTGATGGACGTTGGTGCTTACTGCCTCAACGCCGCGCGCATGCTCGCCGGCGAAGCGATGAGCGTTGCTGCCCAGCAGGTCGTTGGACCGACTGGAGTCGATGAATCATTCGCAGCTGTCATGGCATTCGAAGACGCAGTCAGCGCCCACTTCGACTGTGGGTTCGGTATTCCCGATCGAAGTTACCTAGAGGTTGTTGGCACCCAGGGGACCCTTCAGGTGACAGATCCGTGGCACTTGAAGCGCTCTACAAATCCGCGAACCTCGGCAAGTCGGTCTCCGTACCCCCACTTTTTCTGGGGTGAATGTGGCACCTGCTCAAACCTATTGAACAAACGTCACATTCATGATCGGTGGGCGCTCCATCGCGGCCGGTATTCCGCGGTCCGTACTCGCGAAACGCCGGAGATGAATGAACCGTTGGTTCAATAGAGACTGACGAACAGACCTTTCACGCGGAAAAGGGTGCGGGAAAAGGGTGCGGGAGGGGGGAGGGGAGGCGGGGGGAGGGGTAGCGCGCTGAGCGGGTGACGGGAATCGAACCCGCACTGTCAGCTTGGGAAGCTGATGTTCTGCCATTGAACTACACCCGCGAAGGCTCGTAAGAACCTGGAAAACGCGTCGAAACGGTACGGCGGTGATTATGCCCTAGCAAGATTGGCAGGATGGCCTCGTGCCCGAACGCTTGAGTGTCCCCGACCTCATCTTCGGGGAAGCGCTCAAGACTCGACCGCGTGGCATCACCACCGTCGGTCTCGCGTTGCGCATCGCGGTGGCCAGTACGGCGTCGTACTTCCTGGCCCGACAGATATCCCAGTCCTCATTCGTACTTTTTGCCCCGGTCACCACATTGTTGGTGGTTCAGGCCTCACCGTTCGCCACTATTGGTGCGAGCATGCAGAGAGTTCTCGGCACTGGACTTGGGGTGCTGCTGGCCACCATCTTCGTGCAGTTCATCCCCGTCAACGCGGTCACTTTCTTCGCGGCGGTCTTCGTCGCGC
>JBBRLC010000082.1:0-6334 GCA_038231595.1 Candidatus Nanopelagicales bacterium
ACGACCCCGAGTTGTGGTTCGCCGATCACCCCGCCGCAGTGGCCAAGGCGCAGGCCGTATGCGGAACGTGTCCGTTGCGGATCGAATGCCTCGCCGGGGCGCTTGGCCGTGAAGAGCCCTGGGGTATCTGGGGTGGCGAGGTCTTCGAAGGCGGTCAGATCGTGGCCCGCCGGAGGCGACCAGGGCGTCCGAGTAGGGACGACGCCAGCCATGCCCGCGCCGCGAGTCAAGCCTTGAGCGCCAGGCTCGCCGAGTACGGCAGAACAGAGCACGTCAGCCGCTCCGACCACGGGGCGGACCAATCCGCGCGACTCGCCGAATTCGGCGAAACGAGTGAATCGGCGGCATGAGATGAGTGACCAGGCAGGATTGCACTATGTGGATTTGTTCGCACTGCGGTGGCGAAGCGGAACCGGATTCGGATCCGACAATCGTTTTGTCGTGGACGACTTTTTCGGAAGGCACGCGCTTCCAGCGGTACTGCCCGACGTGCTCTCGTCAGAACGTGCGCAGTATCGAGGGCAAACTCGATGAGGCGTACTGGTAGCGCTACTCCCGGTTAGGGGAGTTCGTAGCCGGGGACCCAGGTCGCGAACTCATCCCGAAACGGCACCGTGGCCCCCAGTTGGCACAGTACGGCGATGCCGCCAAGCCAGACGCGGTGGATAAGCAAGTACGACGGAGGCAGGTTGATCTTCATCCCAGTGGTGAAATCGGCGCTGCGTGGGTCGTTGATGCGGGTGAATTGGCCACGCATCCACGCGCGATCAAACGTGAACGTGGGCGTACGAGCCGGTTCAATGAAGGGGTCGAGGTATCCGAGCAGCACTGACGCATCGAGATCGATGTTCTTCTTGACGAAGCCTTCGGTCCGCAATCCTTCGAGCACCTCGGCGGCGTCGCCGCGCATGGCGATCGTCAACAAACGACCCATCGCCGGTGGCAAACCGTCGGGAAGCCTTGCGACGAGGCCGAAATCAAGAACCCCCAGTTTTCCATCCGGCGTGATTCGGTAATTGCCCGGATGGGGATCGGCGTGCAGCAATCCCGCTCGGGCCGGCCCGGAAAGAAGGAAACGCACATAGAGCGTTCCGTATTTGTCGCGCTCCTCCTCAGTCCCATCGGTGATCACGGCCGAAAGGGATCGACCGTCTTGCCATTCGCTGACTATGACCTGCGGCGCTGCGGCGAGTACGTGCGGAATGGCGAAGTCGGGGTCGCCCTCGTACGCCGCGGCGAACACCCGCTGCGCATCGGCCTCGCGCAAGTAGTCGAGTTCCTCCGCGATCCGGTCCTTGAGTTCGGCCAGCAGAGGCTTGATATCGAGGCCGGGAATCCACGACGCAAACATCCGGCCAGCTCGACTGATCTGATTGAGGTCCGAGATCAGGGCCTTGCCTGCGCCCGGGTATTGGATCTTGACGGCGACATCGCGACCGTCGCGCCACACCGCGCGATGCACCTGCCCGATCGAAGCCGCAGCGGCCGGCGAGTCGTCGAAAGACTTAAACCGCCGCCGCCAGTTGGTGCCGAGATTCTCGGCGAGGACCGCGTGGACCGTCGATGCTGGCATCGGGGGTGCCGAGTCCTGCAACTTGGTTAAGGTGGCGCGGTACGGCGCGGCCCACTCTTCGGGGAGGGCGGCTTCGAAAATGCTCATGGCTTGGCCGAACTTCATGGCCCCGCCCTTGAGCTCGCCGAGCGTTTTGAAAACCTGCTCGGCCGTACGCGCCTGAATCTCAGCGGCAACGACCTCGGCCGGCTTGCCCCCGAGGCGCTTCCCGACGCCGAACGCCGTACGCCCAGCAAAGCCAATCGGCAACGCGGCTAGTTTCGCGCTGCGGGTAATGGCTCGCTTGGGTAGGTCACTCACTTGCCCATTGTGGCTGTTCTTCCACCGGCAGGCGATTTGAAGGTGCCCAGAGGCAGCCGCAGTCCCGGTGGCGCTGCGTTGTGACTCGAGTGAGACTCGGGCCTGGGAGGCGCACGAGCAACACCGCATTCCAGGTCGCGAGGCCCGTGGTCGCGAAACCATCGAGAAATTCCAACACTTGTTGGGCGGCAATTGCGGCCGCAGCGCTAGCAAGCACGGAGTTCACCCACGGCCCAGCTGTTCGCAATGTCTTCCCCGGATGTGACATCGCGGCGATGACTTGCGACCACGCTGGATCACGATCCACGCGACGCAGTTCCACGCATCGGGCGCACGCCGATGCGTAGGGGATCACTAAAGGCCCGATCGTGGCGGCCGGACCCGCGATGGCGGTCCCGAGGTGAGCCGTGCCCTCGGACATGAGTTCGTCGGACCACGACGGATCGGCGACGGGGAAATCACCTAGCCCGTCGAGCGCCTGGACGACTAGGTCTGGTTGACGAGCCGACGCAATCAGGTCGGCTCGAGTACGCCGGCGCTTTGGTTTCCGAGCTGCGTCTTCGGACTTTCCCGGAGTGAGAAATCTCGTTGCTGCATAAGCGATTGACTCGATGCGACTGAGTCCCAGTTGATCGCGTGCCGGGCCCGACGGGGTGAGATCGTACGCCGTCGTAAGCAACGAGGCTTGGTCTCCAACTTCTCGTACCAACACTGAGCCAACACCGGAGGCCAGCAGATGCATCGTGATCGCCGTACCGAGTCGTCCCGCGCCGCGCACCTCAACGCGAGCTGCTTCGCGACGCCGCAGAAGTTCAAGCGGTGCCGGTGCGCCTGCCGCGAGTGAACCGGCCAGAAGGTCAGGTGCGAGTCGGCGGCGCTCGTCGTCGGTCATGCGGGCGAGGAGTTCGTCGTCACCGCCCGCATGGGTTAGCGCCCCGCTGGTCTCTAGAGCCGCGAAAACTCTGAGGACATCTACTTCGTCGATGCCGACTGCATGCGCGTGGGCGACGACGGCGTCAAGCGTTCGGCTTCCGTCGAGTTGCGCGACCATCGCGCCGATTCGCCCGTCGTTTCCCTCGATAATCACGGCTCGGGCCGGATCGACGCCTACTTGGATGGCGCGACCACTTCGCCAGAAGACGGGAATACCGGAGCGAATCCGAGGTCTGTCATACCGAGGGGCTGCTACGCCCGGGGCGCGGTTGGTGGGTGCCATGTGCGCACCCTGGCGGCGTACGCCCTGTGGATGCTTCCGGCGCTCCCCAGGCGGTTCGTGCTACCGGCCCCCCGCGACGTCGACGCGGATGGCGTGGCACACGACAACGGCGCTCGGTCTGCCGGAGCAGCGAGCGCCGTTGTGGCGTTGGTGGTGATGCGGTGAAGTGCGCGGAGCGTTGGATCGCGTGCGACGTGCCGCGTGCGATCAGTTTCGCGTGAGCAGCGAGGTGTCAGGAAGCCTTGCCGAGGATGCGGTTGACCTTCGTTCCGCACACGGGGCAGATGCCCTTGGCCATGCGGCGGCCGTTCTTCTCCTCGATGTGGCCGGTGAACTCGCGCTTCTCTTTGCATTTCACGCAGTACGCCTCACCGGTGTACTCGTCGGCCATCGCATCCTCCTGGATCGTTCGGCCTCGTCGGGGGATGGTCCCCTCGGTCGGGCGCTGGTGACCACTCTGCGTGGTCGGGTCGGGTTTGACCCTACGCCGTACGCACGTCTGAGCCACGCGTGGCGCGCGCGTGTCCCGTGTGAAACCGATAAATGGTTTACGCCGCGAAAAATGTGCAAATTGTCCGATCTAGTGGGACAAATGTGACATTCATGGCGGGAATGGGCGGGGGAGTTGGGCGGAATGGCTGGGGGCGCAATGGCTGGGGGCGCAATGGCCGAAGCCCCCGGGTCGCGCAGCCTCCGTTCGCCTTCCCCTTGCGAACGGAGGCCCGTTATCCCGAGGGCCTCGTCGAGAAGGGAACCTAGGAGCGTGCTCCTCGCGCGTCAATGCCGGTGGCACTCGCGCTGTGGACAAAGCTGGGGATGACTTGGGGACATCCAGGCGAATTGCTGTGGACGCTCGGGGGACAACCTGGGGATGGCGCGGTGGGGCTCGGCCAGAAATGGCGTTGACCTGCGGGTACGTCGTGCACCGGCTGTGGATTGAAAATTGTTAGGAAAAAGTTTGGAACGGCGTCCCATGATCGGTGACCGCGAGGCCCCGGCGGCGTTCGCGTCTTGAGTCGCGCGAGTCGTGAGTTTGGCTGTCGGCGATGGTGGCTAGCGTTGTCCCATGAGTCCTCGCGAGTCTGCGCCAGTTTC
The DNA here is from genome assembly GCA_038231595.1 of Candidatus Nanopelagicales bacterium. Lineage (GTDB taxonomy): Bacteria > Actinomycetota > Actinomycetes > S36-B12 > JBBRLC01 > JBBRLC01. The sequence continues at coordinate 4,185 of JBBRLC010000082.1, forward strand.
TCCGGCGAATGTCGAAATCCGCCGCAGTGCTCGGCGGCGGCGCACGGTCACGGCGTACCGAGAGGACGGCCGCACGATCGTGTTGGTGCCGGCGCGAATGTCGCAGGTTGAGGTCAACAAATGCGTCGAGGAGCTTGTCGCGCGAATTGACCAAAGCGAGCGTCGAGCCAAACGTGGTGATTCCGAACTGATGACTCGAGCTCAGCATTTGTCGAAGCGATACCTCCAAGGTGCCGCCCAACCGACGTCGGTTCGCTGGGTAAGTAATCAACGCAAGCGTTGGGGCTCCGCTACTCCCGTCGATGGCACGATTCGTTTGTCTGAGCGATTGGCGACGATGCCGTCGTACGTGGTCGATGCGGTCCTGCTACACGAACTTGCTCATCTCGTCGTCGCTGGACACGGACTTGAATTCCATGCGCTGCTCGTCGGTTACCCAGAAATGGCCAAGGCGCATGCGTTCTTGGCCGGTGTCGGTCACGCCGATCAGTACGGCCGCGACCAGACTGCGATGAACTCCGATGCAGCCTTGGAGCAGATCGGTTGCGACCCCGCTGCGTTGGACGCGGTCGACGAACCGCCGATTGATCTTGTCTTGTTTGACTAGATCGGTGGATTGATTCGCCGCCATACGGCGGTACGTGACGACTCCACCAGTGACCTGGTCGAGTCGTCGCAATCGGCGGGCAAGTCGTCCCACTGAAACCAACGAAGGTCGAGCGACTCCGCGCTGATCTGCGGCGTCGCTTCGTCGGGGGCGATGGCGAGAAACTGCACATCAAGGTGGTCGAGCACGACGCCCGGGCGGCAGGTAATCGTGTGCCGGTCGAGGGCAATCGGATTCTCCGAGATCTCCAAGTCGTGGATTCCACTTTCTTCGCGTGCTTCACGCAGCGCAGCCAGCCGAATCGATGAGTCATCCGCTTCGCAATGCCCACCTGTCTGCAACCATCGGCGGACTTTGGGGTGCAGGGTCAAGAGCACAGCGCTCGCGGTCAGATGACCTGGGCGGCAATCACGCGATGCCGCGTCGGAGTGGGCCGAAACGAAGGTCAAGAAATCGTCGCGACGTCCCGCCATCGCGCCTGACGCGGGCCACGAGGTGAGCACGTCGATCGCGTCCCGACGGAGTCGAGCAAACGACTCCGCAGTCGCAGCCGCTGCAGACCCAGCCTCCGCAGACTCAGTCGGCGCAGACTCAGTCGGCATCCGGCTCGTTTCTATCCGCGTCGTCCGAGTTTTCCGAAGGTATCGGGGCTGGGGAGTCGTTGAGGGTAGACAGATCGAGCGGCGCCGACCTCTCCACGTAGGCCGCGGGGTCGTCGAGATCGTCGGCAGAGGGAAGTAGGTCGGGGTGTTCCCACACTCCGTCGCGGCGCTCGGCGCCGCCGGCCGCTTCGAGCGAGTTGAACAGCGCGGATGCTTCGCGCAGGCCACGGGGTCGCAACTCCATCCCCACCAACTCAGCAAAGGTCTTCTCCGCCGGCCCACCGGCCGCACGTCGGCGTCGCAGACTTTCTCTCAAGGCGTCAGCCGATGGCAGCCGATCCCGCGCGGCTGCGTGTACGACGTGATCCACCCAACCCTCGACCAAGGCAAGCAGTGTTTCAAGGCGATGTAGGGCGGCCGTTTGCTGAGGACTGTCCTCAGGTTCGAACACACCGGACGACAGCGCCTGCGAAATCGACTCTGGATCGGAAGGATCCAGCCCACTGGCTGCCTCTTGAATACGCGACATGTCGATGTGAATACCGCCGGCGTACTCCTCGATCGCTCCGTTGAGCCGGGCGCGCAACCACGGGACGTGTGTGAAGAGCCGTTGATGTGCGCATTCGCGCATCGCGAGATAGACACGCACCTGATCTAAAGGAACGCCAATCCCCGTCCCAAATGTCTCAATGTTTGCAGGCAAAAGAGCGGGTCGGCCGTCACTCGTGAGTGGTACGCCGATGTCGCAAGCACCGAATACGTCGCCGGAGAGTTCGGCCAAGCCTTGACCGAGTTGCATCCCGAACATCGTCGCGCCCATCTGCCGAGCCATGCCCATCATCGGTGCGAGCATCGACGACAAATCCGCAGGCATCGAATCGCGAATCTCTGGCGGGAGTTGAGCAAGCAGCGCGTTCGCGTCTCCTCCCGAGAGATCCCCC
>JBBRLC010000083.1:0-6323 GCA_038231595.1 Candidatus Nanopelagicales bacterium
CGCGGAGCTCAAAGAATCCCGGGCGGTGCAACGAGCAATCACCCAAGGCAAGACCGTGGACACACTCGAGGACTTGATACGGGCCCAAGAGCTCTCGGTGACAGCCGCGCAACAAGCCAAGTCTCAACTCAACGGACTCTCCGCAAATCTCGCCGCACTGGAAAAGGAACAAGAGGGCGTCGCGGGGTCGCTTCTGTCCGCAAGCGCGAAGGAGGCCAGCGCGAGCCAAGCAGCAACGGCCGCGGGCGTCGACCTCGCCGGACTTCGTGAAGCAATCGAAAAGCAGACTCAAGGTCACCCAAGTGTTGGTGTCCATCAGGACGTGCTCAGATCCCGAGCGCAACACTGCACGGAGATCGTCTCAGTCATCCAGTCGATCGCCCACGCGTTGAGAGGTGTCGACGACACGTCGAAGCGGGCAGAACGCCAAGCTCTCGAGGGCGGATTCCCCATGGTCGCCGACGCACGATCAGCCCTGGCTCAGCAGGGGTCAATCGCCGATCTTCAGGCACTGGTCAAATCGTGGGATCAGGCCCACTCAGGACTTGTCGCGCGATTGGGCAATCCCGATTTCGAAGAAGTGAGCGAACTCGACGTTGGTCCACTTCGATCTCAGGTTGAGAGCGCCGCGCTCGCCCGTGAGTCTTGTGAATCCGCGGAAGCCACAACCATCGGCGAGCACGTGCGAGCTGAGTCCCGACAACTTGACTTTGCCCGATGCATCGTCGACGTAGCGAGAATTGAGGAGCATCACCGCGAGTTGAACACCTCACACGCAAGCGTTATACATCTGGACGGTCTCACTCGCGGTGTGGTCGGCAGTCGGCGCGTGAACTTGACGACCTACGTACTTCGACAGTGGTTCCAGCACGTCGTCGCGGCGGCTAACGTCAGACTCGCGACGATGTCATCGGGTCGCTACCAACTCAATCGAATCGATGAGTCGAACGATCGGGCCAACGCTCGCACCGGCTTGACCCTGGAGATCATCGACCAATACACCGGCAAGACGCGCCACCCGGATTCATTGTCAGGTGGCGAGACCTTCTTCACCGCGCTCGCCCTTGCACTGGGACTGGCGGACGTGGTCAAGTCTGAAGCTGGCGGAGTGGACCTTGACACATTGTTTATCGACGAGGGGTTTGGGACGCTTGACGCCGACACACTCGACAAGGTCATGGACGTTATTGATGATCTACGGGAACGCGGGCGTGTCGTGGGAATCATCAGCCACGTCGCCGAACTCAAGGACCGAGTCAACGAGCGACTTGAGGTACGTCAGGTCGACACCGACGCGCAACACGGCCCCTCCTATGTACGAGTGATCGCCTAGGCACGTTTCGCCGTGATTTCCATTGTGACGAGTCCAGTGATTGCGATCACGTGACCTTAAACCGACACGCAATTCACGGCATCATCGAAGGAACCATTCGCTAACGAGATCACTCATCTATCAATACGATAACGAATGTGGGAACACGATGAAGACACCTGACCTCTTCACGGCGCACCGCGTGCTGTGCATACAGCCACACTATGACGACAATGACATCGGTATCGGTGGCACTATCGCACTGCTACGCGACGCTGGTGCCGAGATCCACTACCTCACCGTCACCGACGACCTCATGGGTGTCACCGACGACACCTTGAACGACGCGGAAGCGACTGCCGACCTCGACGCCGACCAGGCTGCAGCCGGAAAGATCCTCGGCGTACGAGGGCAAATCAAACTCAATTTCCCAGACGCTGGCGAATACCGGCACATCGACGTCCGCAGCCATATCCTGCGAGCCCTACGCGAAGTTCAACCAGACTTCGTGCTTACCTGCGATCCATGGCTGACCTACGAAGCTCATCGCGACCACATTCGTACGGGGATGGCGGCCGCCGAGGCGATTATCTTTGCTGGGCTCACTAAGATTCCATCGAGCGATCCAGTCGTTGATGCTCGCTACGTCGGCCATGAAATCCGAGGTGTCGCGTTCTACAACACGCGGGAGCCGAATGTGTTGGTGGACATCACATCGGTGTGGGACGACAAGGTTCGGGCGCTGCGCTGCTACGAGACGCAGTTTTCGCCCGAGGATATGGAGTCGCTCGTCAACGCCCTCGATGCGAAGTCACGAGAATTTGCGGACGAAGAGCCCTTCGACCGCGCCGAGGGCCTCAAGGTCGTCCACCCCAACTACCTCCACATCGGCCTCTAACCCCGCACCTTTCTCTCCTAGCCGTAGGAACCCGTAGCTAAACTTCAACTTCGTACCTGAAACTCTGATCTTGAGGTCGTATGTACGACGACGAGTGCGGGGGGTTGCGTGACACACACCGATCGGGAAGACCGTCGTGCCGCCGATGGCTTGATCGCGCGTGCGACATGTCTCGATGCTGACGATCCTTTGGCTCACTGCCGTGCCCGGTTCATTCTCCCCGAAGCGGGGATCTATCTCGACGGAAACTCGCTGGGGGCCTACCCCGCATCGGTCGGTATTCGCCTCGACGATGTCCTCAATCGCCAGTGGTCGCAGCGACTTATCCACTCGTGGGACGAGGGTTGGTGGGAGACTCCCGAGCGCATCGGCGAGCGAATCGCACCACTCATCGGTGCAGGGCCTCAACAGGTCGTTGTTGGAGACTCCACGAGCGTGAACATCTTTAAGCAAGTGATCGCCGGCGCCAGAATGCGCCCGGAGCGTACCCGCATTGTTGTCGATGCTTCGAGTTTCCCGACCGACACTTACATCGCCGACAGCGCCGCAGAACTACTAGAACTCGAAGTCACGCGTGTTCACCCGTCGGAGTTGGATGAAGCCCTCGGTGAGGACGTTGCGCTCGTCCTACTCAATCACGTCGACTACCAAACCGGTCGACTGTGGGACATGGCCGCCCTGACCAAGAGCATCCACGAATGCGGGGGCGCTCGCTTTCTGGGATGTGTGCCACAGCGTGGGGGTTTTCCCGCTCGAATTCGATGCGCTCGAGATTGACCTTGCCGTCGGGTGCACCTACAAATTCCTCAACGGCGGGCCAGGTGCGCCCGCATTCCTCTACGTACGCCGCGATCTACAGGACCACTTTCATCAGCCCCTCACCGGTTGGCATGGCCATGCCTCACCATTCGGAATGAATACAAACTATGAACCGGCCGAGGGGATCCTTCGTGGTCGAGTCGGTTCTCCTCCCCTGCTCTCGATGCTTGCCCTTGACGCCGCACTCGATGCCTACGACGGTGTGTCCATCGGTGAAGCTCGAGCAAAGACCGAATCGGTTACCGCGATTTTTATCGAAGCGATCGACTCACTGGTTCCCGCGGGACATGTCGAGATCGTGACCCCTCGAGACCCAACCCGGCGCGCTGGTCAAGTTTCTGTCGCGCACCCTCGTGCCAAGGAACTCGTGAAGGAGTTGCCGGAGGTCGGAGTTATCGCAGACTTTCGCGAACCCAACATCATTCGGCACGGCTTCTCACCGCTTTACATCGGCCACGTTGACGCCGTAGACGCCGCGGTTGCGCTCGCATCATTGCTCACTTAGCCGAGCATGCGTATCTCGTTACAGCGCTCAAACAGCGGGGGGTCGACCAACCGTCCATCCCGCAATCGAATCCTTCGATCTGCGTGCTGGGCAACTTCACCGTCGTGTGTCACTACGATCACCGTAACGCCGCCCTCGTCGACCAGGCTCGAAGCACAGTCATGATGTCCTGGGCGGTTTCCGAATCCAGATTTCCTGTCGGTTCGTCTAATCCTCGGGCGCGCTTCCGCGGGATTTGCCGAGCGAAATGCCACGCTGACCAACATGGAGTCGATCGAAAACCCTGAACCACGCACAGTCGGACCCTCCAAGGGGCGAGTGGAGGCATTCAGTGATGGAGTGTTCGCAATCGCCATCACCCTGCTCATTCTGGAGATACGTGTCCCCGACGCCGAAGACGGCGAACTGTGGAACGACCTCCTCAAACTTTGGCCGTCTTATGGCGCGTATGCCGTGAGCTTTCTGACCATCGGCGTGATGTGGGTCAATCACCACCACTTGATGGCATTCGTCGCGAGCGTCGATCGAGGGTTGCTCTACCGCAATCTTGGGTTGCTCGGGGTAGTTGGCTTCATTCCGTTTCCCACCGCGCTTCTCGCCGAATACATCGAGGGCCGCGGTCTTGCAAACCAGCGCGCTGCCGTCGGCGCCTACGGGCTCACCATGATCGCGCTCGCGATCACTTTCACCATCCTGTGGAGCCACCTCGACAGGCATCCCGAATTGACGACGGATGACGGCGACCCCGCCGTGATACGAGGCTCTTTGGTCCAATCGGCTACCGGGCTTGCCTGCTACCTCGTCGCTACCTGCGTGGCACTCGTGGCGCCAATCGTGTCGCTTGCGGTCTATGCCCTTCTGGTGGTCGCCTTCGCCTTCGCTCGACCGAGAACTCCAGTAAGGGCGCGAAACAGATAGGGCCGGGCCAGAGGCATCGCCCCTCGCCCGGCCCTCCAACTGAATCGATGGTTAGCTGGTTGGAGGAATCAGCACACCGTCGATCACGTACACCGTGGCGTTCTTTGTCTTGACGTTTCCACACACAATCTTGGCTGTGCCGTTGACGGTGAAGTCTTCACCGCTTCCCGCGATCGTGAGGGCCTTACCTTCGAGGGTGGTATGCGAACCCGCCAACTGATCGGGCGAGATCTGTCCAGCCACCACGTGGTACTTCAGCACATTCGCCAATGCACCCTTGGGATCGGCACTGAGCGCTGCCAAGGTGGTCGAATCGACCTTTCCAAATGCGTCATTCGTGGGCGCGAAAACCGTCAGGTCCGCCGTCGTGTTCAGAGTTTCACCCAGTCCGGCAGCTGTGACCAAACTCGTAAGCGTGCTCAAGACTGGAATCTGAGCAGCGGCATCTGCGACGGCGACGCCGGGCGCAGCCGCGGCGACAGCCGCTGGGATTGCTGAGCAGGCCGCTCCAAACGGTGCGGCTGCTGTTGGTGTTGACGGCGTTCCGCTGTTGCTACTCGTGCTGCTACATCCGGCTGCAACCATCGTGAGGGAAAGCGCGCTGGCCACTACTAGCAAGCGCTTACGATTCAACGTCATCGAGACTCCTTGACCTTTCGTTCCCGTGTTCATTGGCGAGTCCGATCGCGACCGCCCCTTCGCAAGAAGGAATTTGGAAACTGCGGCGGCAAGCAAACTCGGTGATCTTTTTTAGCGTGACATGGCGATGACGTCGGCGCATCTTGAAACTATCGATGTCAACGACGCCTCGCCGACGCGTAGCGATCGAGCGCGTCTTGGCGTTCCGCTCGGTGATCAACGATGCGCTGGGTGTACGCGGAGGGAACTCCACTTGCGCATAGCCAGGGTTCGTGTATGTGGACGCTGTCTACGTCGCGCAGTTCGGGAACGTAGCGGCGAACGTAGTCGCCATGGGCGTCAAAACGTTGGCCCTGCGCAACTGGGTTGAAGACACGGAAGTACGGAGCCGCATCGGTTCCGGTGCCAGCCACCCACTGCCAACCATGTTGATTACTTGCCACATCGGCGTCACGCAACATCTGCATGAACCAGCGCGCGCCCCTGGTCCACGGGAGATGCAGATCCTTGACGAGAAAACTGGCGGCGACCATCCGTACTCGGTTGTGCATCCACCCTTCGGCCAGGAGTTGCCGCATACCTGCATCGACAAAGGGGTAGCCAGTGCGCCCAAGTCGCCATGCCTCGAACCGCTGGTCGGCAGTCGCGCCTTGGTCGTACTCGATGGCGTCCAACTCCGTTCGCAAGTTGTGCCGAACGGTTTCCGGTGCTTCGTTCAAGACGTCTGCGTAAAACTCGCGCCACGCCAATTCGCGGCGAAATGATTCATGCCCGCGAGAGTCGCCGAGGTCGGCGAGAAGCGTGCGCGGGTGAATCTCCCCCCACTTCAGAGCCGCCGACAATTCCGACGTCGCGGAAAGATCCGGCCGATCTCGAAGATCCGCGTAGTCCGTGAGGGCCGATGCGCAAAACTCGCTCCAACGCGTTCGCGCTGCGTCCTCTCCCGCAGGGGGAAGTATCAGCGGACCTAGATCGGGTTCCGGCGGCAGTGGTTGGCTGCCATCTAGTCGCAGCCACTGGTTCGGGAGCGCGGGCGGAGCTGGTGAACGCCAGCCATGCGCCAGCCACGCGCGATAGAAGGGCGTGAAGACCCGATACGGCGTCCCGTCGTCTTTCCGGACCCGTCCCGGTGCCACGGCGTACGGCGAACCGGTGCGCACCAGTGAACGACCAGCGGTTCGTAGTTCAGCGGCTACGACCTTGTCTCTCATCTGGCCATACGGACCGAAGTC
>JBBRLC010000084.1:0-6306 GCA_038231595.1 Candidatus Nanopelagicales bacterium
CCAGGGGTGGCAACGACACGTGACAACTCCGGAGTGGAGGCGTACGACTTCAGCAGTTGTACGCCGCGGATCAACGTGATCCGTGGGACGAGGACGTTGTGTCCAACGGTGTCATGGACCTACTGATTCCCTGCGTCCGGGGTCGAACCTCACCTGGGGCGACTTCTCGTCAGCCTCAAGCCGTAGGAGTGGGAGTCGGCGTGGGAGTGGGCTCGCCTTGATCGTGGTGATCGCCGTCACTCGGACCGCTCCCACCGCTGTCGTCGTGCTGGCCGTCGCAGTGGTCGGCGCCGCCGCCACCGTCGATGTGATCATCACCGGGTCCGGAGTTGATGGTGTCCTCACCATCCCCACCGGCGATGGTGTCGTCGCCTACGCCACCGTTTTCGACGTCGTTCCCGCCGTCACCCCACTCCTTGTCGTTGCCCGCACCGCCACTGATGGCATCGTTGCCCGCGCCGCCGTGGAGTTCATCGTTGCCCGAGTCGCCCCAGATCTTGTCGCCGCCAAGCCGACAGGCGCCGACTACCTATGCTGGATGTATCGGCCCAGCCTGGCCGGAGGCGATAAGCGGCTCGGGTTGGCCCGCGAGCGAATGGGTGAATCCCTCCTGCGACTCCGACCCTATGAAGCTGGCACCTTGGCGGTTGAACCCTTTCCCGCGGGAAGCAGGGCGCTAGTCCGCTCGCGGTATTCGGCGTACTGCGGATTATCGCCGTACGTCGTGAGTTGACGCACATCTGCGTTGCGTGCCGACCAGAGCATCAACAGCACGATGTAGACCGGCGAAAGCAGCGCCGCAACCGTCTCGTACCAGGCGAAACCGCCGCTGACGACTGAAGCGCTGACGGTCGCGACGACAACTCCGACCTGGACGAGAATCTCGCCCGCGTAGTTGGGATGACGGGTCCGAGACCACGCGCCAACAGTCACCCAGTGCGTGCTGTCTTGACCTTTGGCGCGTTGCTTCTGCGCGTCCGCAACCGTTACGATGACCAAGCCAACCGCGACGACCACAACGCCGACCACAACGCCAGCATTAACGAGTTTGTGTACGGCGAGCAAATACGTCGTCATCGGCAAGAAGGCCATCAGCCACGTGCAAAAGACAAACAAGATGATCTTGACGGGAAACGGCAAAGCCTTGTCTGCGTCGGCTACTTCCCGCTTGCGAATGCGGAAACTTGCGGCGCTATTGCGCGCGTGTACAAACCAGAACAACCGTGCGCCGTAGACGATCAGAACGGTTCCCAGCAATAGCGCCCCCGTCGGTGCACCGTCGCGCAGGAAGATGATCAGCGTGACCACGATTGCCGTGAGGGCGTAGGTGTAGGAAAAAATCCAGACAAAGTTGACGAAGACGAGCAAACAAAGCGTGGCTGCCGCCGCGACCATCAAGGTGTTGGTGAGCGTCCAAATCCCTTGGGACAGCCAGATTCCGGTAGTGACCCACATCGAGATCACAAAGCCAGCGAAAACCATTTGGAACCGACTGCCCACGATGTGCTCCTGGTCGATGGTCGAGCCCGAGCTGCTCCGGATCGGCGAAGGGTAGCGTCACTGGTTCAGCGAGCGAGCGCGGGCACGAGTAGGTCGCGCCACGCAGAGGCAACTTCTTCGGGGTGTTCCATCTGCGCCACGTGGCCCGTATGTGGCATCACGAGCAGTCGAGAGTTCGGGAAGTTCGCGCTGATCCGACGGGCGCTGCGGGGATCCACCAATTTGTCCTGGAGGCCGTAGATCGCCAGGACCGGCACAGTGACGCGACGCGCAATCACCCAAGGACGTTCAGGGCCTCGCTCGGTGTACGTCGAAAGCAACGCTCGAAGCGAACGTAAGAACGCATCTTGGGCGTACGAAAGCCGCGACAGTGTCTGACTCGCTTCGACCGAGGCTGCGAATCTCTGCGCCGGGACGACGGTCGGGTCGGCAAAGACCAAGTTCATGGTTGATCGAACGCGCACTTCCGCCGGATTCTTCGCATATTTCGCGTACAAGCGAGGGCCGACAAAGGGGACCGCGGTGACTCCCAGGCTCGCGCTGGTGCGTCGCAGCCGCAACCACGGCAGCGCAGGAGAAACCAAAGTCAACGACCTCACCAGGTCGCTATGTCGGGCGGCCAATTGCACGGCGATGGCCCCACCCATGGAATTGCCGAAAACGTGAACCCGCTGCCCCGGAAACTCTCGCTCCAACAGCGCGGCAATTCCTCGCGCCTGAGCCGGCATGGAATAGTCACCGTCGCGCGGAGGGGGTGACTGCCCGAAGCCATTGATGTCTGGCGCGATGGCGTCCAGGTCGTTGCGCAACAACCACATGAGGTCGGTCCAGTCCGTACTTGAGCCCCCCAGTCCGTGCAGCATCACCGCCGGGGCGCGATCGTGGCCCGTTCCGGCAGCCCGCCGAATTACGTACGTTCGATCGCTTAACGAGACCGTGGATGCGGGCCATGCAGGAATCACATCAGGGGGAAGAACGCCGAGGCGACCCTTCTCATCCGACTGAGCATCATGAGCGGGTTCTAACCCCGGTTCGACCATGACCCGATGATGCCGTGTCGCGGCGGTCGCGTCACGTCATCGGCCGCGCCAGCACCGATTCCAATCGACGGTTGATGGCATCGAGAGTCGCGCGCACAACAGCATGTCGGCTGTCGTCGCGGACTTCGGAGGCGCCGGTGAGCCGTTCAACGCCCTCGACGGTTGTCACTTTCACTTGAACGACCGCGACGCGTTTGCCCCCTATCGACGGGATATCCACATTGGCAACAGCAAGTTGTACCCGTCCCCGCGCCGCATCAGCTGCGGCCACAACCGTGGCATCGGCGACGGCGCGGTGCACGCCCGTCGACGTCGCGATCCCGTGAGCAACACCCACGTGATGGCGCCCTGCGCGCGACAGAGTCACAGTCGCTGCAACCCCTGGATCCGCAGGTGACACTTGAAGTCGTTCAATCTCCATCCGAATGGGGGTCGTCCCCGGTGGGGTCGGCTTGCGAGCGCGTTGCCGTTTGCGAGCGGCGGGCTTCTGCTTAGTCGTCTCGACGCCAGTTACGACCGGTTCACCGCGATTGGACGGATGACGGATGGCGACAGATACAACCTCGGCGGCAAAGTCCCCGCCATCTTTCGTCAGCGCGCCACCCAACATTCGATCCGGCGTCAGCGCTGCATCCACTATCACCGTTGAGGAAGTCATGGTCGCGATGAGTACGCCGTTGGCACCGTCAACGACCGTGAACTCGTCGGCAACAGTCAGGAGTTGTTCCGAACCGTGCGGGGCGACTTGACCCTCGGGAGCGTCGTCGCTATCGGAGTCTGATACGTCGCTAGTGACGGCGCTGAGCCGTCGAGGCACGGCGGGCTCCAGGACCATCTCGATTCGATCAGCGTCGAGACCTAGGCCAAATTGCATCCGCAAGACTTTGTTGACGGCGGTCGCGACCACCACTTCGTCGGCACCGGTATCAAGGGCCAGGCGCATGACCCCCACGGTGGGGTCGGTCGGGTCGACATCGACGGCAGCCGACGCCACGCCTGGGACGGCACTGAGCGCGGTCTCCACAGCGTGCCGGTCCACGTCTCCCACAGTCGCCACGGTAAGGCAGAACGAACCCTTGATGCGCGGCGAATCCGTCCGGATCGGCGACCCATGGTTACTCGTGAGTAGAGTTCACCCATGTCTCTCGACACACCGGCTCGCGGCTCGCGACTCCCGCGGCAGGAGCGCCGAGCGCAGGTCTTGGAGGCGGCCCGCGAGGTGTTTGTCGCCTCGGGCTACCACGCCGCCGCCATGGACGACATCGCTGAACGCGCCGGAGTGAGTAAACCCGTTCTCTACCAACACTTTCCGGGCAAGTTAGAGTTGTACCTTGCGCTATTGGATTCCAGCGCCGAGTCTCTCGTCGAGGCCGTGGCCAACGCCTTGGCCTCGACCCACGACAACAAACTTCGAGTTGGCGCGACCATGACGACGTACTTCGATTTCGTCGAGGATGGCCAGGGTCTCTTCCGGCTCATTTTTGAGTCCGATCTGACCAATGAAAGTGCCGTACGCGAACGCGTCGAGCGCACCGATGACCGATGCGCCGAGTTGGTCAGCCGTGTCATCGCCGAAGACACCGGACTCGATGATGATCAAGCCCGACTGCTGGCCTCAGCGTTGATCGGATTGGCGCAAACCTCAGCACGCAGATGGCTCCGCGACGGAGGTCGCATCCCGAAAGACGAGGCGGTCAGATTGGTGGGGTCGTTGGGCTGGCGCGGAATCTCCGGATTCCCGCCGTCACACCCGCCGGTGCAAGCGTGAGCGAGTCGGCTCACTAACCTGAACGCAGACAGTTATCGCATCACTTCGTCACCGCATCGTGAATCGTGCTCGCATCGTGGAGGTCAGCGTGGAGGTCAAGATTGGGATCCAGCAGGCGGGACGTGAAGTCGTGATTGACACGTTATTGAGCGACAAAGACGTCACCGCCGCCATCGATGCTGCACTCACCAAGGGCACCCCGCTGCGTCTCAGCGATGAGAAGGGTCGCACGGTGACGGTTCCCAGCGACAAGATCGCCTACGTCGAGGTCGCCGCTAGCCAAGAACGCCGCGTCGGCTTCAGCACTCCCTGATCCCAGGCGGCTACTACGCAGCGAGCCCCAACACTGTCATTCGGCGGGTGTGGGCTTCGGTCAATCGAGCGAACACCCGACCAATTTCGGCCAGATCCATACCTGGACGATCAATGCCACCCACGAGCAACACGGTGAGAGCGTCACGTTCGGCAGCGACGCGTTGACCCTGCATCAGCGCTTCTCCCATGAGGCGCCTGCCCCACAACGCCAGCCGTCCAGCAACTCGAGGATCGGCGACAATTGCTGCGCGGATGCGTTCGACCGCGAAGGCACTGTGGCCGGTGTCATCGCAGACATCGTCGACGAGGCGGGCCGTGTCCTCGTCGACGTAGCGACCAATTTCGCGATAGAAGTCTAAACTGATTCCATCGCCGACGTACGCCTTGACGAGCCCCTCAAGCCAATCGCTCGGAGCGGTCTGAAGATGAAACTCTTCCAGCGGGCGGACGAAGGGATCCATCGCCTCCCAAGGGTTTGCCCCGATTTCGAGTAGCCGATCTCGGAGCCGGAAGAAGTGCCTCAACTCCGCGGACGCCATCGCCGCCAACGCCGCTTTGTCCTCCAACGTGGGCGCGAGAGCTGCGTCGGCAGCAAGACGCTCAAAGGCCATCAGTTCGCCGGTGGCAAGAACCCCGAGCAGGTCTACAACCGCCGCTCGATACATCAGGTCCTCGTCGAGCGCCGAGGAAGGAGGGCGGGGAAGGTTCGCGCCGGCATCGAGAGTCACAACCGGAGCGTACGACGCTGCGCGATGAGTTGAGCCACACCGGGTCCGGGTAGACTCCGGCAAGACTTACCACCAAGGAGTTCACCCTGAGCGCGACAACGTTCGCCGACCTGGGGGTCCTGCCCGAGACTTGCGAGGCACTCGCAGCCGCTGGCATCACGACCCCGTTCCCCATCCAAGCGATGACCCTGCCGCTGGCATTGACCGGTGCAGATCTCATCGGCCAAGCCAAAACCGGCACCGGCAAGACCCTCGGCTTCGGCATTCCCATGATCCAACGAGTCGTCGCGCGTCCTGACCGAGGCTGGTCGGATCTCGATTCGAGTGTCGCCGGAAAGCCACAAGCGCTCGTGGTCGTACCGACCCGCGAGTTGGCGATCCAAGTTGCCGGCGACCTTGAGTCGGCCGGCTCGCGGCGCGGCGTACGGGTCTTGTGCGTGTACGGCGGCCGGTCCTACGAACCCCAGATTGAGGCGTTGCAGGCTGGCGTCGAGATTGTTGTGGGGACCCCGGGACGCCTCATTGACCTCGGCAAGCAACGCTACCTCGACCTCTCTCAGGTCCGCACGCTCGTCCTCGACGAGGCAGACGAAATGCTCGACATGGGATTCCTCCCTGACGTCGAAACGCTCGTGTCCCAAACGGCAACGACGCGTCAGACGATGCTGTTCTCGGCCACGATGCCCGGCAAGATCGTGAGTTTGGCTCGTCGCTACATGACGACCCCAACCCACATTCGGGCGAGTGATCCCGATGACGAATCGGCGACCGTTGACGCGATCGAGCAACACGTGTGGCGCACTCATCCGATGGACAAGCCCGAGTTAATCGCTCGCATTCTACAGGCCGAAGGTCGCGGGCTGACGATGATCTTCTGCCGAACAAAGCGCGCGGCTCAACGGGTCGCGGACGAAATGTCAGAACGCGGCTTCGCTGCTGCGGCCGTACACGGGGA
>JBBRLC010000085.1:0-6250 GCA_038231595.1 Candidatus Nanopelagicales bacterium
CACGTTGTGACCGACGAGGGTGACCTCTTCGATCTCGATGAGCAGCGACTTAGCGCCGCCGACTTCTTCACCCGTGAACCCAAGCGCGGCGAAGCGGGTCGTCAACTCACTGAGAACGCGAAGGTACTGCTCGAGCAACTGGATCGGGCCAAGGATCGACCGCTGTGGCGTGTCGTTGTCGCGCTTTCGATCCGTCACGTGGGTCCGACGGCGGCGCAAGAACTCGCGCGCGAATTTGGAGATCTGGGACTGATCGCGGCGGCATCCGAGCATGAACTCGCATCGGTCGACGGTGTCGGACCGACAATCGCGGCGGCGTTGCACGAGTGGTTCAGCATCGACTGGCATCGCGACGTGGTCGACAAGTGGCGCGCAGCCGGCGTACGAATGGCCGAAGATCGCCTTAATACCGGGCCCAGGCTGCTCGATGGAGTTACGGTCGTCGTCACGGGAACCCTTGAAGGTTGGACCCGCGATGCCGCGACGGAGACACTCCAACAATTGGGGGCCAAAGTCAGCGGTTCGGTCTCCAAGAAGACCACCTGCGTCGTCGCCGGCGAGAACCCCGGTTCGAAGTACGACAAGGCCGTCGCTCTCGGCATACCTGTGCTCGATGTTGAGGGCCTGGTTCGGCTCACTACCGACGGGTTAGACGCTGCGCTGAACGGGTGATTTATCTGCAGGGCGAGCCCGGCGTCGTCTTAAAGAAGGTCCCGCTGCAGGCCGACTAGATCTGTGGGCGCCTCCTGGCGCCTGACGGATGCTGGCCGCCCTTGGGCGAACGGCCGACTCAGGGTGGACTAGTGGACGCAGCTGATCGCAGGCCGTCACTGCTGCGCCCCAGCATGTTCGCATTCAGTTGGCATTTTTCGGTGTGGCTCGGATTGGCCATCATTGTGGTCAATGCCCGAACGCTGACCCCCGCGGCGATCTCTGCCATGGGGCCAGCCTTCTTGGTGATGGTGGCGCTCGCGCTCTTCGGCGAGTTGCGGCCATTGGTCACTGCCTCGGCCAAAGACCCCGATGGCGTCCCCTTCTCCGGGGCATTCGTGTTCGCGGCCCTGTACTTGTGGGGGCCGGCGCCCGCGATCGTCACAGAAGCCGTGTGTATCGCCCTGGTGATGCTGCTGATGCGCCGAATTCCGTGGCGATTTGCGTTCAATGTTGGCCAATACGTCGTGTCGGTTGGGGCCGCTTGCGCGGTCGTCGCACTTGCCGGCCAGGCCGCTACGCCCTTTGCGCCGCGTACGTCTTTTGAAGTCCGTGATCTGACCTGGCTGTTGGCGTCATGGCTGGCTTACCACTTCACCAACCTGGCACTGGTGGCCATGGCGTACACCTGGCCACAAACGTCGTTCTGGGACGCGTTCACTGAGGAATTCGGTTTCTACGCCGTCAGCACTTTCGTCGTACTGGCCCTGTCCCCGCTGGTGTTACTCGTTGCGAGTGAATGGTTTCTGATGCCGCTGCTTCTCCTGCCGCTGCAGGCGGTCTATCACACGGCGCGGACTTCGCGGGAAAAGGAATATCAAGCGCTGCACGATTCGCTCACCGATTTGCCGAACAGGTCGTATCTCGGCGCCCAATTGGAGTCAGAACTCACCCGAGCAAGTGACACCGAAACCGGTGTCGGACTCTTTTTCCTGGATCTCGACCGCTTCAAGGAGGTCAACGACACCCTCGGTCACCATGTCGGGGACCGCCTTCTTGAGATTGTGGCGAAACGACTTCAAGGAGCCATTCGACCGCAAGACACTGTGGGGCGCCTTGGTGGCGACGAATTCGCTGTGTTGCTCCCCGGGATTCTCACTCGGGACGAGGCACTTGAGGCAGCCAGTCGCATTCGGTTGGCCCTGGAAGATCCCATCCGACTTGATGGGGTACTCATCGATGTTGAAACAAGTATCGGTGTCGCGTTGCACCCGTTGCATGGAGGCGATCCAGACGAACTGATGCGGCGTGCCGATGTCGCTATGTACGTCGCCAAAGCAGAACACACTCGCGTCGAGGTTTACGACGCTGAACGCGACCCCAACTCTCCCCAACGCCTCGGACTCGTCACGGCCCTGCGAGAAGCCCTGCAACAGGGCAACGTTTCCCTGCACTATCAACCGAAGATCTCACTCAGCGATGGTCGAGTGGTGGGGGTTGAGGCCCTCGCGCGTTGGCACCATCGAGAGCGAGGACTCATTCCGCCGCTGGAGTTCGTCGCGGCGGCCGAACGGTCGACGCTGGTTCACGAATTGACGTCGTACGTCCTCGACACGGCCTGTCGACAGGCGTCAGCTTGGTGGCGCATCGGCCTGCGAGTGCCTGTGGCAGTGAACGTGTCGATGCGGGATTTGCAGGACACCGACGTCGGAAACATCGTGGCGCGCGCACTAGACCGAAATGGCCTTCCGGCCGAAGCCCTGATGCTGGAAGTGACCGAGAGCATCTTCATGTCCGATCCAGTTAACGCCGTGCGTACGCTGTCTGAACTCCGCGACATCGGTGTTCGGAGCGCGCTCGACGACTTCGGTACGGGCTCTTCGTCTCTTATCTTGCTCGAACAACTACCCGTATCCGAGATCAAGATTGACCAATCATTCGTGATGCGTCTCGCCGGCATTGATCGCGATCCCGCGATGGTTCGCTCCATCGTCGGGTTGGCACATGGCGTGGGAGTGAGTGTCGTCGCGGAGGGAGTTGAGAGCAGAGACATCGTGACGGAGTTGCGCGAGATGGGCTGCGACGCTGCCCAAGGCTTTGAGTTAGCACGGCCGATGGCGACGGATCAAGCGACGCGCTGGCTCGTTCAACGTGCGGGTCAAACCGCGGTAGCGGAGCCCACGTTACGTGTCGTAGGCGGGCAGGGAGGTTCGAGCAACGCGCCCTAGGATGCTCGTATGCCGTCAATTTCTCGCGACGAAGTCGCACATCTCGCTCGACTTGCCCGCCTTGATCTGAGCGAAGAAGATTTGGCAAACCACGCGGCCCAACTTGAAGTAATTCTCAACTCGGTTGCGACCGTCGCTGAGGTTGCCGCCGATGATGTTCCACCGATGAGTCATCCGATTGCTCTGGTCAACGTCTTTCGCGAGGATGTCGTTGGTCCGTCGTTGCCGCAGGACCTCGCACTTGGCAGTGCACCGGCAGTAGAAGACGATCGCTTTCGCGTACCGCGAATCCTGGACGAGCAATGAGCGACAACGCGGTGGAACTCACGCGATTGAGTGCAGCAGAATTGGCTGCGCTCGTGTCGACCGGCGATGTCAGCGCAGTTGAAGTGGCCTCGGCGCATCTGGGGCGAATCGTCGACATCGATGGCGATGTGCATGCCTTCCTGCACGTCGACAGTGAGGGGGCCTTGGCCTCTGCGCGAGCCGTCGACACCGCTCGCGGCAACGGCGAACCGCTCGGGGTTCTCGCTGGAGTACCCCTGGGTCTCAAAGACGTTATGGCTATGGCGGGAATCCCGACGACGTGCGGATCTCGCATCCTCGAAGGATGGCGACCGGCATACGACGCCACCGTCACGCGACGCCTCAAAGACGCCGGCATCGTGATCTTGGGCAAAACCAACATGGACGAGTTCGCGATGGGCTCGTCGACTGAGCACTCGGCGTACGGCCCGACCCACAATCCCTGGGACTTAGATCGAATTCCCGGTGGCTCCGGCGGCGGCTCCGCAGCGTGCGTTGCCTCTTACGAAGCTCCACTCGCGATCGGGACCGACACCGGCGGGTCGATTCGTCAACCGGCTGCGGTGACAGGAACCATTGGTGTGAAGCCGACGTATGGGGGAGTGTCGCGCTACGGACTCGTGGCGTTGGCGTCATCACTGGACCAGGCCGGGCCGTGCGCCCGAACGGTGCTGGATGCGGCTTTGCTTCACTCAGTCATCGCCGGACACGACGCACTTGATTCGACGTCGATTGATGCGCCGGTACCCGATGTCGTGGCTGCGGCTCGGCGCGCTGACGTTGCTGGACTACGAATTGGAGTTGTACGTGAGCTCACCGGCGAGGGCTATCAACGCGGCGTACAACAGCGATTTGATGAAAGTGTCGTGATCCTCGAGGGATTGGGGGCTGACGTCGTCGAGGTGTCCTGCCCACACTTCCCCTACGCGCTCGCGGCTTACTACCTGATCCTGCCCAGCGAATGCTCATCGAACCTAGCCAAGTTTGACGGCATGCGCTACGGACTACGAGTTGGTGACGACGGAAACGCATCGGTCGAGCAAGTGATGTCGAAGACTCGGGCCGCTGGCTTCGGGGACGAAGCAATTCGACGAATCATGTTGGGCACGTTTGCATTGTCGGCTGGCTACTACGACGCGTTCTATGGACAAGCCCAGAAGGTCCGCACGTTAATCGCGCGCGACTTTGACGCAGCATTTGGGCAATGCGACGTACTCGTCTCACCGACCGCCCCGACGACGGCCTTTCGGCTTGGAGAAAAGCTCGATGATCCACTTGCGATGTATCTCAACGACATCGCGACTATCCCCGCCAACTTGGCCGGAACCCCCGCGATGTCGCTCCCGATTGGGCTTGCTCCGGAGGACTCGCTTCCGGTCGGGCTGCAAATCATGGCGCCGGCGATGGCCGACGAGCGGCTCTACAACGTTGGCGCTGCCCTCGAAGCCGCACTACTCGACCGATGGGGGGCACCGTTGCTCAACAGCGCACCGGCGCTTGGAGGTGTCGCGGCATGACCGCAATGACAGTGGAAAGCGTCCTGAGTTTCGATGATGTGGTCTCTCGCTACGACCCAGTCCTGGGACTTGAAGTTCACGTTGAACTCGGCACCGAGACGAAGATGTTTTGCTCGTGCCCAACCGTGTTTGGTGCGCCGCCGAACACGCAGACTTGCCCCACCTGTTTGGGCTTGCCTGGTTCACTTCCGGTTCTGAATCGAGTCGCGGTGGAGTCGGCGATCCGCATCGGGCTTGCGCTGAACTGCAAGATCGCGACGTGGTGCCTATTTGCCCGGAAGAACTATTTCTACCCGGACATGCCCAGGAACTTCCAAACCTCACAGTACGACGAACCCATTTGTTACGACGGCTATCTCGATATCGAAGTCGAAACAGCCGATGGGTTGGTGCCGTTCCGAGTGCAGATTGAGCGCGCCCACATGGAAGAAGACACCGGCAAGTCGACGCACCAGGGTGGCGCCACCGGCCGCATCCACGGCGCGGACTATTCGCTCGTCGACTACAACCGTGCGGGTATTCCACTCATCGAAATTGTGACCAAGCCGATCGAAGGCGCAGGGCGGTACGCACCAGAGGTCGCCAAGGCGTACGTCACGGCGCTGCGCGACTTGCTCCGCGCGTTGGATGTGTCCGACGTGAAGATGGAGCAGGGATCCCTACGCTGCGACGCCAACGCGTCACTTCGAACGTCGCGAGATGCGCCGTTGGGAACACGAACCGAGACAAAAAACGTTAACTCGTTGAAGTCCGTTGAACGTGCGGTTCGCTACGAGATGACACGCCAAGCGGCCCGTCTCGATGCTGGCGAACGGATCGTGCAGGAGACGCGACATTGGCACGAAGACACCGGTGTCACCACGTCGGGACGATCTAAAGAAGAAGCTGAGGACTACCGCTACTTCCCCGAACCGGATCTACTTCCGATCGCGCCCGCGCTCGAATGGGTCGAGTCGTTGCGAGCGGCGTTGCCGGAGTTGCCGGCGGCGCGGCGTACACGGCTGATGACCGAGTGGGGAGTGAGCGACTTCGAGATGCAGTCCATGGCCAACGCTGGAGCCCTCGATGTCATCGAAGCGACGGTCGCCGCCGGCGCCACGCACGCAGGCGCTCGCAAGTGGTGGATGGGTGAGCTCGCGCGCGTGGAAGCGCTCGTCGCGGCCGGAGCACTCAATGACAAATTGGCCCGCCAGGTCATTGACGGGGTGCTCGAGGGCGCGGGATCACCGGACGACGTTGTTGCCGCACGAGGACTAGCGGTGGTCTCCGATGACGCCGCGTTGTTGGCGGCTATCGAGGAGGCGATCGCTGCCAATCCCGATGCGGCCCAAAAGATCCGTGAAGGCAAGCCGGCGGCGGCCGGTGCTTTGATCGGTGCCGTCATGCAAGCCACCCGAGGTCAAGCCGACGCAGCGAGAGTCCGCGAACTCCTCCTCACCACCCTCCTCACCACCCCCTAGCGCGTTTTTTCTACATGAAAGGTCTGTTCGTCAGTCTCTATTGAACGAACAGTTCCTTCATTTGGCGTGGTTGGACGATGACCGCCGC
>JBBRLC010000086.1:0-6151 GCA_038231595.1 Candidatus Nanopelagicales bacterium
CGAGGCGCCCACACCGACCCCGGATAGGCGTCGTGTTGTTCTTACCTACGCCAACGATCCCGAGAAGAAGGGCCTGGATATTGCGATCCAGGCATACTCGCTCCTCGCAGATCCGTCCTATGAACTGCATGTAACTGGAATCGACGCGCCGGACGCCCGCGCATTTTTGAGCCGTCGCGGTGTCACGCCCCCGCCTGGAGTTCGCTGGCGGGGTGTGATGTCCCCTGAGGACTACCGTGACCTGAGCCGAGCGGCAGTTGCATACCTCGGCGCCAGTCGCAGAGATGAGTTCGCAACCACGCAATTGGAAGCCCTGGTCGATGGGGCGTTGCTCGTGACGGTCCCATCTCGCGGCCCGATGGCACCGCTCGATCTCGCCACATCATTAGATCGCACTCTGGTCGCCAGCCGAATTGATGCCGCGGACTTGGCCCAATGCCTCGGGCGAGCCCTCGCCATGACCGAGGCTGAGCGAATCGACTACCAACGACGTGCCACCGAGCTCCTAAGACCCTTTTCGACCAGCGGCTTTAGCAAGAGCCTGACTGCACATGTACTGCCGCTCTTGCTTGGGGCGCGATCACATTCGCTCTCAACCGTTGTTGTCGGCGAGGACCGAGAATGACGCGTGCACACTCAGCGTCGGAGCTTGGCGTTCTCGCAGGCGGGCTGCTGGACCAGATCATCGGTGGGCCGAAGTCGGTGGCACTGATCGACTACCCCAACTCCGAGAATGTCGGTGACAATGCCATTTTGCTGGGTGAACTCGCTTGGCTTCGCACCCGGGGCCACACGCTCGATTATGCCTGCTCGGAAAACGAGTATAGCCGTTCCGCACTTGTGACTCTGCTCCCGCCGGAAGGAGTCATCTTGCTCCATGGTGGTGGCAACTTCGGAGACCTGTATCCACACCACCAGCGGCTCCGAGAGCGCGTCGTTCGCGACTTCCCCGCCCAGCGAGTGGTCCAGTTGCCTCAGACTGTGAACTTCCGGTCGGAGGCCTCGGCGGCAGCATCTGCGCGGAAACTGGCACAGCACGAGAACCTGACGCTGCTCGTCCGAGACCGCGCCAGCGTGGAAAGATTGAAGTCGGCGTTCACCAATCCTGTCGTGCTCTGCCCGGACATGGCATTCTGCCTGCCGCCGTTGTCACGCACCGCGACGCCAACGTTCCCCGTGCAGCGACTCCTGCGACGTGACAAGGAGGCGAATTCGCTTGGATCAATAGGGGGCGTTGACTGGTTGCGTACTGAAGACAACGCATGGTCCGTGCGGATTAGGCGTCGACTCAACAACCAGCTGGTGGCCGCCGCCCGATTCTCGGACCGAGCGGCCGTCCGGCTGGTGCCGCATCTCGCTCGCCAATTCGAGATACTCGCCCAAGCCCGGCTCGAGTTCGGCCTCCGCCTGTTGTCACGAGGCGAAGTGGTCGTGACAGACCGCCTGCACGGCCATATTGTGGCGACCTTGGCGGGAATCCCCAATATCGTTCTGAACGATCGCCATGGCAAGGTGCGGGACTTCGTGGCGACGTGGACGGGTCACATCGATGGAGTACACGTGGCCGCCGACAGGGAGGCCGCGGAAAGGCTTGCCGTCGACCTGATCAAGACCTCCTGAGCGCGCTTACCGATGGGTCACGCGATCCCGTCTGCCCAGAGGTTTTCGGCAGGTACGTCAAGTCCGCCGCTTGGCCCGTCGATATCCAAATGGTGTTTGGGCGTCGGCGTTGGATCGTGGCGACCGCGTGTCTCTTGGGCGCAGCCGCCTTCGCCACGCTGACGTCAGTTAGCCTCCCTGCAGAGGCGAGATCGGCGTCGTTCGAATCCTCTTCCCCCGCCCCATCAAGCCACGCTCAACTGACGCCGACCGTTCCCGAGGCAAGGCCGATCAGTATTGGCGTCACGGTCTCCGGAGACGTGGACTCGGTGGCGCTGGATTCATATTCGAAGTTGGCGGGGCGCTCTCCGGCACTCGTGTTGTGGTACCAATCGTGGGCTGAACCGATCGTCTACCCACGGCAATTGCTTGCCTCCAAACAGCGAGGGATCACCCCAGTCATCACGTGGATACCTCAGATCGGGGCGCGAGGTGTCCCGCTTCGCGCCATCGCACGCGGCACTTGGGATCGCTACCTTCTAGCCTCTGCCCTTCTCGCCAAGTCCGCGAGCGTCCCTTTGCTGGTGAGGTTTGCGCACGAAATGAACCTCAAGGACTCGGCATATGGTCCGGGGCAGGAGGGCAACACGGCCGCGGACTTTATCGCTGCGTGGAGGCATGTGGTGAGCGTATTTAGGGCCAGCAAAGTCACTAACGTGAGATGGGTTTGGTCGCCGAACGTGGATTGCCACCGCGCCTGCCCCTTCTCGGCCTTCTACCCGGGTGACGCCTACGTCGATTGGGTCGGCCTCGACGGCTACAACTACGCCGGCACCTCGCATCTCCCGTGGACTTCGCTGGCGGACGTGTTCTCGGCCTCATATATATCACTAACGAGGCTGACAACGAGGCCGTTGATGATCTGCGAGACGGGCAGCAGCGAGTTCGGCGGGGACAAGGCGAAGTGGATCCGCGTTGGACTTTTGGCCGATCTCCCACGGCTCTTTCCTCGTGTGCGTGCGGTCATCTGGTTTGACCGGCTCAAGGAGACGGACTGGCGAGTCAACTCGTCGGCAGCTGTGCTCTTGGCTTGGCGTGACGTGGTTGCGTCTCGGCAGTACAGTGCTCGAGCACTGCAACCCTAGATTCGCGGGCTGCGACGGAGTTGGATGACCCAATCGTCCCTATGGAAAAAAGGCGGGGACTATGCGCATCCTCCTCGTTTCGGACTCCTATCCTCCGCTCACAGGTGGAGCGACCCGGGACACTGCGCTCCTCGCGGAGCATCTGCACGAACGCGGGCATGAGATACGCGTGTTGACAATTGCACAGCCCGGCTCCAAGCTGACTGAAGAGTCCAACGGAGTCCTGGTTCATCGGGTGAGTGGCGCGGGCACCGCCCTGTCCCGCGACCCGTTTCGCACACACCACCCGCCCCTGGTCGACCCGATCACGGTGCGGAACACGCGTGCACTTCTCCGCGGGTTTCGCCCGGATATGGTCCATTCATACGGTTGGCTCACCTACTCCGCTCTAAGCGCCGTCGGTCCACGAGTGCCGGTCGTCTTGTCGATTCGCGACTACTCGAACGTCTGTGCCGTAAGGACGCTGGTGCGCAGCACCGGAGACGGGGATCTCCCCTGCTCAGGACCTGTCGTGACCAAGTGCCTTGCTTGCGCGTCCCGTTACTACGGGGCACCGGTTCGCGGCATCGTTGCAGTGGGCGGGGTACTCCTCGGTCGCCGTCGGCTGGCGGCGCGAGTGGCTGGCTTGCACTACTGCAGCAACTTCGTGAAGGGCGAGGTGTCGGGACACCTGCTTCATGACCTGTCCAATGACGAACTGCCGATCGAACGTGTCATCGGCGGATTCCACGTCTCACCGAGCGGGCCTGGTGACGAAAGCGTCTTGGCCCAGCTTCCGCCACAACCGTATATCCTGTTCGTCGGCGCACTTCGCCAGGTCAAGGGTGTCGAAGACCTCTTGTTGGCATATGGGCGGCTACGTGATGCACCGCCTCTCGTCTTCATGGGACCGCAAACCCCCGACACACCGTCTCAAGTCCTCTCGCACAGATATGTGCTTCCCAGTTCCTCGTATGACACTGTGATCGCGGCCTGGAGGCGTGCGCTCTTCGGGGTTGCGCCATCACGACTACCTGAGCCATTCGGCAACGTGATTCATGAAGCGATGAGTTGCGGGCGCGCGGTCATTGGGACCGGCCCCAGCGGCATGTCGGACATGATCGAAGATGGCGTGAACGGCTTCCTTGTGCCTCGTGGGGACCCAGATTCGCTCGCCGGTGCCATGGCAAGGTTGCTCGCAGATGAGGACCTACGAAGGAGCCTCGGTGACGCCGCCATCACGACTTCGAAGCAGTTCCTCCCTGAAGTAGTTATACCGGAGTTCGAATCGCTTTACCACGAGGCCATTTCCCGCGCAGCTCGCTGATGGCGTAGCGGGAGTTACCGTAGGGCCCTTGTCGCGGCCTGGCGGCACCGGACCGGGTCGTGATCGGCCCGAGCCCTCAGCGAAGGCTGAAAGTTGACAGGTAATGCTGAAGATTCCGATTCCGCGTCACACCTCCTCCTGTAGCCCCAGTGGCTATCGTGTGGCGAGAGGGGGGTGGCTACTGTGGCCGCGGGCCATGGCGCCCCTGCATTGTCGGCTTCGTTGAAGGCGGCGTACCAGTTTCATCGAACGGTTGGCCCGATGGACGAACGACGATTCTCGCGCAGGCGCCTGCTCTACGGCGCCGTCGGGGCCGGTCTCCTGCTGGGTGGGACGCGCCGTGTATTGACCAACGGCTCGTCGCTGCTCGAGGACGCAGCGGGACTTCTCGATGTGGACGCACCGTTGCGCGGTCGGGTGTGGACTCTCGACGATCAGAGTTTGGGAGACTCGAACTACCGCGGCCCGAACTCCCTCGCACCTGGCACCGTCCAACTCCGTGCCACTGCGGGCGGGCAGAGGCCGCGCACCCGCCTTCCCCGCACGGTGCCCGTGGACCTTCGACGCCAACAAATCCGCCTGTGGTTCTTCGTTGTCCCCGAACTGGCAGGTGGACTGCGGCAGGTGAACGTGCAGGTCGGTTCCGGCGACTACGCCTTCGCGCAATATGCGTACCAAAGCATCCAGGAACTCACCGCACCTGGCCGATACGGCACCGAATTCATCAAGCCGGGTCAGTGGACAGCGATCACCCTCGGGCCCGCATCGTTTGCGAGTGGTGGGTTGGGCGCGGTGGATTTCACTGCAGTCCAGGACTTCCTCGTGGAGATCTCCAGTTGGGAAGGGCAGGCGGCAGAGGTCCTTCTTGGGGGCATGGAGGTGGTTCCGTCGAGCCTCGCATATCCCAACGGTGTTGTCTCGTTTGCCTTCGATGACGGCCTCGAGAGCGCTTGGTCGTCAGCTCGTTCTGTCCTGTCGGCCCGACGGGTTCCCGCCACGGCCTACGTGATCCGAGATCTCGTTGGCCAATCCGGGTACCTCACTCAAGCTCAAATCGTCGAGTTGAAGAAAGATGGCTGGGAGATAGCCGCACACGCGAACACCGTGAGAGTCCACAACGCGCCCGGAGGTTTTGTGGGTGTCAGCGACGGAGAACTCATCGCCGACTGGTCGGATGAACTGGCTTGGCTCCAACGCGAGGTCCATGGCGACGTCGTGCACGTTGCGTATCCGCAAGGGATGTTTGATGAGCGTGTTCTGAAGTTGCTCGAGCAGCAGCGGGTCTACCTGACCGCTAGAACCCTGAACTTCCGAAGCATCGAGACGTTGCCGCCGGCAGATCCGATGCGGCTGAGGACAGTCGTCTACGACGACTCCGTCCCCCTGGGCGATACCTCGCTGGTCGGGAGCCTGTTCTGGAGAATTGACCAAGTTGCGCAGAACGGGGGTTGGCTCATACTCAGTTTCCATGACGTTTCCGATGGGTCGCGCTTCGGTACTAATGTGACCCCAGACACGCTTGCTGTTCTGGTGGACAGGGTTCTTTCGGCCGGTTTGGCGATAGAAACGGTCGGGGGGGTGTGGCGTCGAACGGCCCATTGAAGGGGTACTCGGTCTGGTCGGCCATCGCTGGCTGGACCACCATTCTGCGACGCTTATCGTGACCAGGTGAGGGCGGCACGCGCGATTCGGACCTGTCACGTGCGTGATCGACTAGTCGTGGCTCTATCGAGTCGAGGCGGGATTCTGTGGTTGGCGGGTGTGGCCGTCTTCTTCGACGCATGCGACCGGCACGTCCCGTTCTCGATCATCGGAACGGGACTCCTCGACGAGCCGGTGCACGTCTCAATAGCGGCATTGGGTCTCATCGCCATTGCTCGCGTCGTTGACCTGCCTCACCAGTTCTTCTTTGCGGCATTTGTCGCTGCGGTGGCCATCGACCTCGACCACATTCCCCTGTACCTAGGCGTTCCCGGGCTTGCCGGCAGTGACGAGGGTCGTCCGGTCACGCATTCGCTGGTCACTGTGGTGCTGCTGCTCGCCGGAAGCATCGTGTTCCGGCCTCAGCGTGCCGTCCTGGCTGGGGCTGCCTCGGGCGTGC
>JBBRLC010000087.1:0-6133 GCA_038231595.1 Candidatus Nanopelagicales bacterium
GGTGCGTTGATCAGCTGCGCTGTCGAGCCCGACTTCGTTCAACACTTCATTGACCCGTCTCGCCGATATGGAGGCGAGTGCTGCGGATGCGGCGAGGTGGTTGCGGGCAGTGCGGCCGGGGTGCGTCGAGCGGGCGTCGAGGACAGTGCCGACGACGCGTAAGGGGTGGCGCATGTCCGAGTAGCGGACGCCTCGGTAGGTGGTCTCGCCGTGGTCGGGTCGGGTGAGGCCGACCATCATTCGCATCGTCGTGGATTTGCCGGCGCCGTTGGGCCCGACGAACCCGGTGACGCGACCGGGCGCAACGTCAAAGGAAAGGTCATCGACGGCGGTGCGGGATCCGTACTGCTTGGTGAGGGATGAGACCGTGATCATGAGTGGCTCGTTTCGTTCAATGTGGGTGGGTGGAGATCTGGTCAGTAGGTGTCGGGGTACTGGATTGCTGTGACCAGGCCGATCGAGATGAGCTCGGCTCCGACGGACGTGAGATGGGCGATGATCCCGTGGAGGTGAGCTGCGTCGCGGACATTGCCCGTCAGCCGCGTGACGCCCTCGACGCTGTGGTCGATCGCGAAGTCGTCGATCAGAGGCCGCAGGAAGCGGGTCGAAGTGCGCCCCTTGATGACGATCTCGTAGGTGGTCGCTGTGGTCATAGAGCAACCATGGACGCATCCAGCAGGGAACGCCTCACCTCATCGCGTATCTCACCTGGGTGAGATACGCGATGACCGTGGCATGATGATGGCAAGCTCATGGCCTCTGACGAACATCAATCCCCGCCGCTCATGATCGGGGATCACCAGCTCGGAATGGCGGCGACGAAGCTCCGGCCGCCGGCGCCACCAACTCGGCTCGTGCCGCGTACGCGGCTGGCATACATCCTCAACGAGGGCATCACCAGAGCCACCCCATTGCTGCTCGTCAGCGCACCTGCCGGTTCCGGAAAGACGACGATGCTGGCCGCTTGGGCGGCACAGTGCGATCGAGCAGTCGCCTGGCTGCAGATCGAGACGGGCGACTCTGATCCGGCCAGCTTCTGGTCGTCACTCATCGCAGCGATCGGCCGATGCCGACCCGACATCTCCTCGCTCGTCGGACCGTTGGTGGCCGGGTCCCAAGGCGACGATCGTGTCGTCGTGCCCGCACTTGTCAACGCGGTCGTCAACACCAACGATCCGTTGGTCGTCGTGATCGACGACTACTACCTGATCGACAACAGCAGCGTGCAGCGAGGCATGGAGCGCCTCGTCGATCTCTGCCCGGCGCAGCTCGCCGTCGTCATCTCGACCCGGCTCGATCCACCATTCCGACTCGGTCGAATGCGAGTCCGGAACAGGATCACCGAAGTCCGCGCCGACCGACTCCGGTTCGACACCGGCGAAGCCACAGCTCTGCTCGGAGCAGCCGGTGGGACGCTGTCGCCGGAACGGCTCGATGATCTCTGCTCTCGGGCTGAAGGCTGGGCTGCAGGACTCGTGCTGGCCGGATTGTCGCTGGAGCGAGCGGACGATCCTGACGGTTTCGTCGATGCATTCCGAGGCGACGACCAGCTCATCGTCAACTATCTCAGCGACGAACTCCTCGACGCGATGAGCGCCGGCGACCGCCAGCGACTCCTCGAGACGGCTGTGCTCGACCATCTCACCGGGCCGCTGATCGACGCTGTCACGGGTTCGAGCGACGGCACCAACTGGTTGGCGGACATCGCCGACAGGAACCAGCTCATCGTCCGACTCGACACCACCGGCGAATGGTTCCGCTACCACCACCTGCTCCGAGACCTACTCCTCCTCGAAGCGCGCAGAACTATCCCTACACGGTTGCCAGAACTCCACGGGTGTGCCGCCGACTGGTTCGCTGCCAACGGCGACCAACACCAAGCAGTGTTACATCGCTTCGCGGCCGGCGACATCGCTGGCGCGATCCAACTGATGTACTTCGTCGGACCCGACCTCCTCGGACGCGGACAGATCCGCAAGCTCCGCGGATACCTCGAACAGGCCGGAGACGCGGCGGCCACCGACACGGCATGCGCGTTGGGGTGGGGATGGTGCGAATACCTGTCGAGCCAAAACGACTCGGCCAAACGCTGGCTCGACATCGCGCTCGAAGTCGCGCCACCAACGTTCGATCCCGTCATCGCCGCGGCCCTCCAGATCAACCTGGCAATCGGCCGCGGCGACATCACCACCGCGCTCGAAGCTGCACGACAGGCCACCGCGGCCGGGAGTCTGTGGCAGCGCCCCGCTGAGCTCGCCACCGCGGTCGGTGCCGCATACGCGTGGGCCGGTATGCACGCCCAAGCCGTCGATGCGCTCACGATCGCGGTCGCCCGGAGCAAGGCCGAACAACGGTTCACGGCACATGTCCTCGCGCTCATCCACGCCTCAATCAACGAGGTGGCAAACGGCGACGCAGGCATAGCCCACACCACAGCAGTCGACGCGGTTGCCACCGCGGAAGCGTTCGGGCTCGCCAACTACCACGGCGTCGCCCCAGCCTTCGCGATCCGGGGTCGTACCGCCATCGATCCGGACGAGCGCCGAGCCGACGTCACTCACGCGCTCGCGTTGGCCCGACGATCGACGACCGATCTCGGACTCGCATACGTGCTGACGACGTGCGGAGACGTGCTGCTCGAACAGCGCGACGAGTCTGGAACCGCGCTCATCGTCGAGGCGCGAACGCGACTCGACCGCTGTGTTGATCCTGGGATCGCCGGGCGTTACCTCGCGCGTGTCGAGTCCCGGCATCATTTGGCGTCACACGTCGCGGACCCCGCACGCTCCAGCCGGGTGCAACTGACAGAACGTGAGCTCGCCGTGTTGCGCTACCTGCCGACGAATCTCACGCAACGAGACATCGCCGCCGCCTTGTACGTGTCGATGAACACCGTGAAGACGCACTCCAGTGCGATCTTTCGCAAGCTTGGCGTCAGCGACCGAAAGAGCGCCGTTCAAGCCGCACGGGACCGTCACCTTCTCTGACCCCGCCGCACGCGCAAGCAACAGCAACGCTATGCACACCTGAAGCTGCCGCTCGTGCCATCCTCCGATTGATCAATGCAGATGGGTCTGTTCTCCTTGTGGACCAAAGACCGCAATCAGTTCGACCGGCCCATCGATCGCTCCAAACCAATGAGGCGTTCCCGTGTTGAACTCGACGGCCTCATGGCACTGCACCAGATGGCGTGGTTCGGAACCACACCCACAGCAACGTCCACGCGCTGTCGGCCGCGCCGGGATCGTGAGAACATTGATGACGCCGTCGTCGATCACAATAGTTTGATATTCAAACTATCTAGTTCTACTATCAAACAATGTCTCCACACTGCGACGACGTAAGCACCATCGAAATTGCAGCGTTCGAACGCGCATTGGTCGGCTTCGTCCGTAGCTTCGGATTACATCACGCTGACGAAACACCATGCGGTGAGCCAATCCCCGTTTCCGAAGCGCATGCAATCGCTGCACTTGCCGACGGACCCATATCGCAACGCGAACTCGGCGAGCGTCTCATGTTGACAAAGGGCACGGTGAGTCGCATCGTCGATTTGTTGTCCCAACGCGGATGGGTGCAACGTACCCAGAGCGAACACGACGCGCGCGCGGTCGAAATTCGCCTCACCACTTCAGGGCGTGCTGCGGCGAAGCGACTATCAAAACGACGCGCTGTTCGTCTCACCGCGCTTCTCAACGCGATCCCCGCGAGCGAACGGGCCAACGTGGTCCATGCGCTCACGCGGTTGACGGAGGCCGCTCGTGACTGAACAACGCAAGCGTTTGCGGTGCGCGGCGGTTGCAATGATCGCGGGCCTCGTGTTCATCAGCGCGAGTTGTAGCCGCACCCGCTCGCCATCGAATCCGTCAACGACAGATCATCACCAGGGCGTGGCAGCACACTCGATGGAAGTCATGCCATTCGATGTCAACAGCACGACGCATCGATTCGAGCCGACCCAACGCGGACTCATCGAAACGGTCGTCACGACAACACGCGACGACCCGCACCAGGTCGCGCTGATCCAAGAACACTTGCAGCACGAAGCGAAGCTTTTCAATGCAGGAAACTGGGACGACCCAGCCAAAATCCATGGCGATGACATGCCTGGGCTCGCAGAACTACGCGCCCACCCCACAGCTGTCACTGTGACGTACTCGCCAGTCCAAGGCGGAGCAACACTCACCTACACGACCAACGGCCAAATGCTCATTGACGCACTCCACAACTGGGGCCGCGCCCAAAGCGCCGACCATGACCACACACGTTCTCCTTGAGCAGTCGACATTGAGACAGTTAGCATCGCGCTCCGGCGGCGGGGACAAACGGGTGACCCGACGGAATGGTTGGAGTTCGAATGGACGAGATCGTGACTGACGATGCACCAAAGACGGGTCCGGCGACGCCGTTGAGTCGGCGGACCATCTTCGCTGCCTTCGCTGGCGCGGCTGTGTCGGCGGTGGTGGTGAACGCCGAGCCGGCGGCGGCAGCTGGGGGCCCGATGCTCCTGGACGCGGTGAACACGACCACTGGTACTGCGCTTGTCGAACAGAGCGGCGGTGTTGTCAATCCGCTGTTCTTCCTCCAGAACCTCAGTGGCGGACGAGTGCTCGACGTGGGCGCGAACGGGAACTACGCGATCAGCGCCACCGCGACTGGTGGGACAGCGATCCGGGCTTCGGGCGATTCCGGCGTCGAGGGACGCGCGACGACGGGCAAGGGTGTGGCGGGCACTGCCAGCAGTGCCAATGGCGTGGGTGTCGAAGGGCGCGGCGACACAGGTGTTGCTGGCTATTCGAACCGGCTTGGATACTGCGGGGTGTACGGCGAAAACACCCAGTCGATTGGTTATGGCGTTTTCGGCCGCGCCAACCAAACCGGCTCAGTTGGCGTCAGCGGCGAAGCGATCGGTTCCAATGCATTCGGCGTCGATGGTCGCGCCGTTTTGGGAACGGGCGTCCGGGGCACTTCGACGGGCGGCGGCCCGGGAGTCGAAGGCCACGGCAGCAACGGGGTGGAGGGCTACTCCGCCCTCCCCACTGGGGCGGGCGTATACGGCACGAACACCGCGTCAGGTGGCAACGGAGTCTACGGCCTGGCGAACCTGGCGAACTCTGCTGGGGTCTTGGGTCAAGCCGACAACTCGAGCAGTATCGGCGTCTTTGGAAGCTCCGCTGCAGGCACTGGCGTGCGGGCTGTCGCGACCGCCGCGACGGGCACTGCGCTCGACGTGCGGGGTCGAGCCAAGTTCACGCGTGCGGGACAGGGCACCATCGCGGGGACCGTCGCATTGCCCAAGGACACGGTCGTCATCACCGTTCCGGGCCCACCACTTGCGGCAACGTCGAGCGTTACCTCAAATCTGATGACGAACGTCGCGGGCGTGTGGGTCGTTTCCTGTGTGCCGAACGCAGCGAACTCGAACTTTACGATTCGACTGAACAAGAAGGTGACGCAAACCGTGAAGGTTGGCTGGTTTATCGCGAACTGACATGGAGCGGAACCGAGCCGCGACCGAAGGTTTCCGATTCTGGTGTTCCGGGATGGTCCTCTGAAGAATTTCCATTCTCGTCCGGCTGCGTGTTTCGATGCCCGTGTTTTTGGGAACCCTCTGTTTATGAATACATACATACTTCCCGACCTCACATACGAGGTTGCGGCGCTTGAGCCGCACTCCGACGCAAAACTTCTTGCCTCGCATCACGACAAACACCACGCCGCGTATGTGGAGCAGGCGAACTCGACGCTCGACAAACTGGTCGAGTTGCGTTCGAGCGAGAACGACGATTTGATGTTGTTGCGCGCCCTAGAAAAGTCTTTGGGATTCAACGTCTCAGGCCACTACCCGCACTCGACGTTTTGGACATCGATGCGACCCAACGGCGGAGGAGCACCTGATGGCGAACTGGCGGCAGCCATCGACGACGGGTTCGGAAGTTTCTCCGCGCTGCAGCGTCAACTCAATGGCGCGGTCACCGGTCTGCAGGGTTCGGGCTGGGGTGCGCTGGTGTGGGAGCAACTCGCAGGTCGGCTGGTAGTGGAACAGATCTACGATCACCAAGCAAATATGACTCCCGCCAGCATCCCGCTATTGGTGATTGCTGGTTGGGAACACGCGTACTACCTGCAGTAC
>JBBRLC010000088.1:0-5993 GCA_038231595.1 Candidatus Nanopelagicales bacterium
CGGTCGCGGCATTCGATCCCTTCGTCGCGCCCAATACTGACCCAAGTGTGCAAGAAACCAGTTGGCCGGAATTCGTGCACGTCCAATCAGCACCCGACGACGACACGTAGGACAGCCCGGTAGGCAGCGTGTCTTGAACCGTAACCGGCCCAGGATCGGCAGTGGGTCCGTTGTTAGTCACCGTGATGTCATAGGTTGCTCGCGTGCCGACGACCAAGGCGGCTCGGTGAGACTTCGCGAGAGCGAGGTCTACAAGCGGTGGAACGATCACGGTGTCGACCGCGATGTTGTCCTTCGGATTGCTCTCCGGCGTTGTTGTCTTGACCACGGCAACATTGTCGATCGATGGGTACGCCGATGACTCCACCGTCGCGAGGACCGTGATGTCGGTGGCAGCCGCGGCTGGATCCAGGACACTCTTCCAATCACACACGAGTTGGGTATCTGGCCCAGCTGGTGAGTCGCTGCACGACCAACCGGCGCCGTCGTACTTCACGTAAGTCAGCCCGGCAGGGAGCGTGTCGACAACGCGAACGTCGCCGGCGGCTGACGGGCCATCGTTAACGACATGCAGAGTGAAGACGACGTTTTGTCCGATGCGCACTGGACCCGTGTGGGTCTTGGTGATCGACACGTTCGTCAACTGGCCAACAACCAGCGAGTCTGTCGACTTGTTGTTCGAGGGATCGGGATCTTTGGTGCCCGACTCAACTGATGCGGTGTTGTCGTATTTTCCCGCGGACGCATCGGGCGCAACAAGGACAGTCATCGCCAAGTTCGGGGCGTCGGCACCGGCCGCGAGGGCGGCGCCGCCATCGAGTACACAATCGACGTGTTGACCACTTGGATCGACGGGACCCGGTGAGCACGTCCAGCCCACATCAGCGCTGACATAGGTGAGCCCCGCGGGCAGGTCGTCATGAACGGTGACCTTTGGTTGGGCATCTGAGGGACCCGAGTTGTGGACGGCGATGTCGAAGATAGTTGTGTTGCCAGCCAACACGCTGGTCGCAGCGTGCGACTTGACGATGGATAGGTCAGCCTGTGCGTAGATACTGACGTCAGCCGAGTCACTGTTGTCCTTGGGGCTGTCGCCGGGTGTTGTCGTCGAGACATCGGCGACGTTTGTGATCGTCGTGCCATCGGGAACATCAGCTGCGATGTCATAGGTGATCGTGATCACTGAACTCACGCCCACAGCAAGAGTTGGAGTCGAACAATTCACTGTGACCACAGACGTACACGTCCAACCGCTGACGGAGATTGACTTCACTGACAGACCCACCGGGATCGCGTCGATGACCACCACTGAGTCGGCATCTGACGGTCCATCGTTTGTGACAGTGAGGTCGAAGTCGACAGTCGACCCGGCAAGTTGTGGCGATCCGCTCATGTTCTTTTTGGTGATGTGAACGTTCGCGTTGTCGACCACGTCAGTGGGATCGTCCACCTCGTTGTTGGACAAATCGGGGTCCGTTAGCGGACCAGAGACGCTCGCGTGGTTGATCAGAGTGGCCGGACCGGCATCTGGGGCGACGTCCACGTCGATGGAGATCGTCGCGGAACTGCCTCCAGCGCCGATTGTGTTGTTGGACGTGCACGTGACCAACGAAGAAGTCACTGTGCAGGACCAATTCTTGCCCTTGGCTCCGGTCGCCGACATGCCCACGGGGATGGTGTCAACGACTGTGATGACGCCGAGTGAATCGGACGGGCCGTTGTTGCTCACCTGGATGTCGTAGGTTATGGACGTGCCCGCGTCCACAGTGGCGTTGGAATGCTTTTTCGTGATCGCGAGGTCGGCTAGACCGGTCGCGGACGTGGAGTCAGTGTCAACGTTGTTGCTTGGATCTGGATCCCTCGTCGCAGAGTCAACCGCGGCAGTGTTGTCGATCGTTCCCGTGACGGAACTGTCGATTGTCACGTCGATGGTGACCTCGGCATCGGCCCCCGCCGCAAGATCTCCCGCCAAATCGCATGTCACGTTGGTGGTTCCCGTACAACTCCACTTGCCCGTGACATCTGACCAAGTGCCCGTGAAGGTCAATCCGGCCGGCAACGAATCTGTGATGGTGACGGGAGAAGCGGCGTCGGATGGGCCGAAATTGTGTACGACGAAGTTGTAGGCGTCATTGCTACCTGGGGTCATGGAACCTACATGCGACTTGGAAATCGCGAGGTCCGCACTTGTCGTCGTACCCGACGTTTCAGTGTCACTGTTGTTTCCAGGATTGGGGTCGCTCGTAGGGCCAGTCACGTCGGCTGTGTTCACCAAGGCGGAGTCGTAGGACGAATCCAAATCGGCGGTGAGAGTGATCTGCCCTGCGGCCTCGCCGACGCCAAGATCAGCAGCGTGGGTACATGTCATGGTCCCCGTGTTGAGAACACAGGACCAATCAGTCCCGGTGGCGACTGCGTTGCTCAAGCCCGCTGGGATCACATCGGTCACTGTGATCGGACCGCGCGAAATAGACGGACCGTTGTTGATCACATCAAGTGTGTAGGTCACGGGCGCACCGGCGACCACCGAACTCGTCAGGGTTTTGTTGATCGTCAAGTCTGCGCTCGTCGCAACGGTGATTGAATCGGTATCGGTGTTGTTGACGATTTTTGACTCGAACGTCGATCCGGTCACGGTCGCTGAATTCAGCAGCGTCGTGCCGTCAGCCAACGAGTCGTCAAGGGAGGCGACGACCGAAATCGTCGGCATCGAGGCACCCGTCGCTACTGGTGGTCCGGGGCGAGTGCAGGTGATCGTCAAGGCGGCAGTCGAACATCCCCAGCCGGAGCCGCTCGCGGTCGCTCCCATGACGCCCGCTGGCAACACATCGGTAACGGTGAACGGACCAACTGACGGGTCCGGGCCGGCGTTGGTCACATCGAGGGTCCACGTCACGGTCGAACCCGCGACTGTTGCGCCCGTGTGAGCTTTGTCCATCACGAGGTCAGCGCGATTGATCGTCGCGAAGGCGTTCGCCGGTGCGCCGGCGTAACTAGCCGTTCCGTTTGCGGTGGCACCGGTGGCGTCGTCTGCGGACGTGGACACGGTGTTGACATGCTTGATCGCGGCACCACTGCCGGGTGTTGTCGTTGCGGCTGGTTGAGGTGTCGCGGTCATGTTGATGACGATGGATTGACCCGCGAGCAATGTGCCCAAGTTGGTCCATGTCAGCGTTTGTACGCCGGCCGACGTCGAGATTGCGGGGTTGATGACCACTGTCGGAGCACCGGCGACCGAGACTTGCGCGCTACCGGCGTTGTAAGTCCAGTTCGGTGGGAGTACATCGTTGGCATCGACGCCGTAGGCCGTGCCGCCGCCGGTGTTGGTCAGTGTGACGCGCCACGCGAGCGGCGTACCGACATAAGCGACACTGCCACTCGGGGTCGACTTTGCTGGCGTGATCTTCGGGAAGACCGGCGTGACATTCGCGGTGGTTGACGGCCCGACGTAAGTGCGGCCACCACTCGGAAGTCCTTGGTAGGAGGGGACATTGGCGGTGTTGGTGAGCGTCGATCCATTGGTCAACGTTGATGACCCCGCTAGTTTGGCGTTGTACGTGAAGTCTTGCGAGGCCCCCGCTGCCAGTGGTCCGGCGAGATTCCACGTGATCGTCCCACCGCCGTTTGCTCCTGCGCCACTGATGGATCCACCAGCGGAGATGGTGGCTGCATTGACAACGACACCGACGGGTACGACATCGGTGACAACGAGGTTGTACGCGTTGCTGACATTCGAGGCCGCCGAGTTGCTGGCGGTCACCGTGTAGGTGAAAACGTCGCCTGGCTCCGGGGTGGTGTCAGTCACGCCCTTGCCAATGGACACCAGGGGCTCTTGGACGGTCACGGTGGACGTTGCAGCCGGGCCCTGCTGGGTAAAGGCCACACTCGCCGAGATCGGGTCTGGTCCGTTCACGGTATTCCATTTGACCCGCGCGCTATTGACCAATGCTGCACCGCGGATCGCTGCTCCCACGTCAGCCACCTTGCCGGTGTAGATGATCGTCACCGTCCGAGTCCGCGCGTCGTTGGCGACGTCGCCGAGAAGCCAGCCCTGATTCGTGGTTCCGCCACCCCCGGCTGTCTGGGTCAGATAGGTGCTCGGAACGACGCAGGCCGAGGCATCGGAAAAGACGCACGTCACTGACGTCGTCGAAATTGACAGTGGATCTATGCCGTTGGGCAACACGTCGATGACGGCCGAGTCATAGAAATTCACGTTGCTGGGCAGGGTCGCGGTCAGCGTCCAGGTGGTTGTTTGACCGACGGTACGCAGAGCAGGCGAGACCGACTTAGTGACAGTCGCTCCGGCGACGATCAGGGTCTGCGAAGAAGAACGCGTGTAGGTTTTCTCATTCGGGTTGTCAGGGGTTATGGGTGAGACTTTCCCGTCGTTGAGAGTGCTGCCAGTGAACGTCGCCGTGTTTTGGTACGAGACTGCGCCAGCCGCTGAAGCGGTGACAGTGGCGGTGTAGGTCAGGGTCGCGGTTGATCCGCCGATGATGTCGCCGACGTTCCACGCGAGCCGGGTTGTCGTTGCGCCGCAACCATTAGTGCCGTCGCCGGCCATTGCTGGCAATGTCGATCCCTGTGTGGGTACGCCGTACACCCCGAAGATCAGACCGTTCGGCACGCAGTCGACAACCCAACTGTCGTGAAGCGGCGGTCGACCGGCAGCGTTGCTGGCCGACAGCGTGTAGGTCACCACCTGCCCACCGGTGACAATGCCGTCAGCGTCGTTCATCGTCTTCGCCAACGCTGGGTTGGGCTCGACGATGGTGACGGCGTAGGAACCGGACACCGTCGGCAATGCGCTGCCAGCCACAGCGGTCTTGGAGTTGAAAGACGCCGTGTTTGTTTTCACTTGACCTTGACTGGCACCGACTGTTGACACGCGCGCAGTGATCGTTACGCGGAAGAGGTTGGCGGTCGGACCGGAGTTCGTGAAAGTTGTCGGCATGCAAAGGGAGACCGCTATCCCCGCTCCCGTCACCGTGGTAGCGCCAGGCAGAGCGCCTAGGCCAGCGGCGAGACCTGTCGCACTGAACTGACCGGACTGGCCAGTGAGCGTCAGCCCAGCCGGCAGCGTGTCGGTCATGACACCTTCGTACGCCGAGGTCTTGGACGGAATCACGACATCAACGGAATACGAGATGTCCTCACCGATGGTCGCCTGATTGGCAGCATTGTTGTTGCTTTCGGTGATGCTCGTGGTCCCAGTCTTAGTGACCCCGGCCGCAGGAGTGAACACCGAACTCGTGTCGGATGCGGCGGGAACATCGATACTGGCGGGTGGAACGCTGGTGTCAATGTTCGACGCCGGGAAGTGGGTGTTCGGCGTACCCGTGTTTGGCACGCTGTCGTAGCTACGGACCGCGGCTGTGTTGAGGAACGTCTTGCTGACTGACACATTCGCCGGGATCGTCATCGCGTAAGTCAAAGAAGCACGAGTAGTCCCGGCGGCAACGACATCACTTGCCGGCAAGGTCCAACGGATCACACTCGCCGACGGATAGCCGGCGGGATGTCCCGCGTCGCCAGGATTGGTACAGACACCGGAATTGCTGATCGCTGAAATGTCTGTGGTGCAACTCACCCCGGTCGGCAGGATGTCCCAGGTTTGGATCGATTGAATGGGGTCGTTGTTTATGTTGGCAACGCTTCCGTTGTTAGTGATGTCTACCCGAAAGGTCACGACGTCGCCGGCCTTGACCGCAAGCCCGTCGGTGTTCGCGGCGTTGCCGCCGGCGGGGAGTCCGTTGACGTCTCGAACTCCCTTGAGGATGGATACCGGTGGCGCACTCGAGATTTTGAAGTCGACCTGGTCGCGCAGCGAAACAGCAACACCGGCAGTGTTCTCGCTGCGGAACTTCATCAGGTTTCCGGTGATATCCGGAGTGACTCCGGAGCTATCGGCAATCACCGTTCCGGAAAAGTGAATTTCGAATGTTGACGCAGGCGCCACAAACTTCGCACCACCGATGGGCTGACCCAAC
>JBBRLC010000089.1:0-5971 GCA_038231595.1 Candidatus Nanopelagicales bacterium
CACAGATTCGGCATTGCTCGGACTCGGCGACGTTGAAGCAGGTTTCGCAGTAACGCAGTTTGTCTTTTACCTCAGTGATCACGTGGGCCAACCGGTCCAAATCGGCCGGATCAGTGTCGAGCAAATAGAACGCGATGCGCTGCGCTCCCCGAGGACCCACTCCGGGAAGTCTGCTCAACTCATCGATCAGGTCCTGAACAATCCCTTCGTACATCGTGGAACTCAGGATCCTTCAATTTCGGTGACGACCTTGCCACCGAGCATTTTCTCGACCAACGAAACGCCGGCTAGCCCACCGTCCGCGACGTCGGCGTCGTGAACACTCGGAGCGTCGCCGTCCACAACGCGCAGGTCGACCGCAGCGTCGGGCTCCGACTTGGCCGGAATCTTGCGCGGCGTACGCCGTTTTGGAGCGATCTTTTCACTTGCCGGCTCGACCAGGGGAGTGATCTCGCGAGCTCTTTCCTCGAGGTGCGCGTCACCGGGTGCTGCGCTGTCGATACTTGCGGTCTGGTCAACGTTTGCGGAGTCGGGCGTCTCTTGAGACTCGGAGGGCTTGGGCAACTCGGTGGGCCTGGCCGTTTTCGGCGCTTCGATTGGCGCGGCGGACTGTGCTTGATCCGGCGAGAGGACGAGGTCAGGGCGCAGATCGAGTTTGAGCACTTCAAGGATCGCGGCCCGCAAGCGCTCGTCTTGGCGCGACTGTAGGGCGAATGTGATCCTGCCCTGGTCAGGGAAGGCCACCGCGATGGCTCCGTCGGATACCGAGACAGGCGACGTTTGAGCGAAAGCGGTCCATGTCACGCGGCTCTCCGCTTTGAGCGCATCGAGTACAGCTGGCCACATGGCGACGACTGAGGCGAGATCAACACCACTATTGCGAGCACCGAAGGCGGGCTCGGCGGAAGCAACTCGGGTGCTCGCTGTTGCCGCCTCGGTCGTCACGCCTGATGCGGAATCCGAGTTGGGAAGTGCGTTCGCATCGTCGCGGCTCGCGATGTTCGACGGTGGTGAATCCGGAGTTAGCGACCGCGCTGCCGGTTGCTTCGCTTCTGGGGAAGCCGCGCTTCGCTGCGGTCGCGTGGGCGACGTACGGGGCGCACTTGGCACCGACACCTCACCGCCCTCAGCGAGAGTTGACTGCAGCGCGGCAAGTCGGCGATCGATTTGGTCAACTCGCGTGAGCAATCCGATGCTGCTGTCGTCGGACCCCGGAAGCAGCAGGCGCGCGCACAATAACTCGAGTTGCAACCGCGGCGCAGTGGCGCCTTTCAAGTCGGCAAGCCCTTGTGCGACAAGGTCAGCCGCGCGTACCAACTCCGCTGGCGTGAACCGGGCGGACTGCACCGCCATCGACGCGATTTCCTCATCCGGTCGATCGAACAATGCGCCGCGTGCCGACTCGGGGATATGAGTAAGGAGGAGCAAGTCGCGCCAACGCTCAAGCAAATCGGTCACGAAGCGGCGGGGATCGTGACCCGACTCAATTACCGAGTCAACCAACTCGAACATTCGCGCGCCGTCGTTGTCCGCAACGGCGGCAACGACATCGTCGAGTACGGCGGAGTCGGTGTAGCCGAGTAGCGCGATCGTGACGTCGTACGTCAACCCGGCTTCAGCTGACCCCGCCATCACTTGACCAAGAACCGACAACGCATCTCGCACCGAGCCTGCGCCCGCGCGTGCGATCAGGGTGAGCGCGGCTGGCTCGGCGGCAACGCCTTCCTGCTCGCAGACCCAGGCGAGGTGCTCGGTCAACCGGCGCGCGGCGACCAATCGGAAAGGGTAGTGATGCGTACGTGACCGAATTGTCGCCAAGATCTTGTCTGGTTCGGTGGTCGCAAAAATAAAGACTAAATGCGGCGGCGGTTCTTCAATCAATTTGAGCAGTGCGGCGGCCGCGTCCTTGGTCAACTGATGCGCCTCGTCGAGGATGTAGATCCGGTAGCGCGACGTGGCGGGGGCAAACATGGCCCGTTCACGCAGATCGCGCGCATCATCAATTCCGCGGTTACTCGCCGCATCCAACTCCATCACGTCCATCGAACCCGGTCCGTTGGGCGCGAGGTCTTGGCAGGATTGGCATGTGCCGCAAGGGGTCGAGGTCGGCCCCTCCACGCAATTCAGCGATCTGGCCAAGATGCGGGCACTTGACGTTTTGCCGCACCCGCGGGGCCCGGTGAAGAGGTACGCGTGGTGGACGCGACCGCTATCAAGCGCGCGAGCCAGCGGTCCGGTGACATGGTCTTGCCCGATGACGTCGGACAGTTGCCCCGGGCGATAGGTGCGATAGAGCGCCAATGCCACGCCCGAACCCTAGTCGGGCTCACCGACGTACTCCTCTCGGTCAAAGTATTCGGCCAAATGGGCGATCCGATGTCTATCTCGTTGCGAACTACCCCCTGGTTGGCCACATCGAACGGTCACCACGCACGAAGGCTGGTCAACAGCGCCAGCACGGATAAAGGAGCAAACATGTCAGGCATTGGGCCACACATGCGTGCCCCCTCCAGCGGGAAATCACGATTGCGCAAGGTGACTGTTGCATCAGCGGCGGCCAGCTTGGCAATAAGTGGTGCCATCGTTGGTCTGGGTACGGGAACTGCGAACGCATCAAGTCACCGCGAAGCACCTCTCGTTGCCGGAGATCCTCTGGTCGACAACACCGATGTCTACGCATTTGTCAGCCCTGACAAATCAGACACGGTCACTCTCATTTCAAACTGGATTCCTTTCGAGGAGCCCAATGGGGGACCAAACTTCTACCCGTTCCGGGCTGGAGCTTGGTACGACATCAACATCGACAACAACGGTGACGGCCGCGCCGACATCGTCTATCGGTGGGTCTTCAGCAACCAGGACAAGCGGGGAACAAAGACATTCCTCTACAACGACGGTCCGGTCACGTCACTCAATGACGCGAACCTGCTGTTCAAGCAGACCTACTCGTTGAAGAAGTGGGAAGGTGGCAAGTGGACGAAACTCGCCCACGGGATCGCTGCACCTTCCAACGTGGGCAAGGCATCGATGCCGAACTACGCGAGTCTTCGTGCGGCGTCAATCGCTTCCGTTAGGGGCGGCGGCAAGTCATTTGCTGGCCAAGCTGACGACCCGTTCTTCCTTGACCTTCGTGTTTTCGACTTGCTGTACGGCACGAATCTCAAAGAAGCCGGTCATGACACTCTCGCCGGCTACAACGTAAACACCATCGCGCTACAGGTTCCGAAGAACGAGGTTGCACTCAAGGACAACGCAACTCGTAACCCGGTCGTTGGTATCTGGAGTACGACGTCACAGCAGACACTTGCGCTCTCGGCTGGCAAGGCCACCCCACGAGGCAAGTACATCCAGGTCTCTCGCCTGGGCAACCCGTTGGTCAACGAACTGGTCGTTCCGGCCGGACTCAAGGATGCGTTCAACTCGATCCCGCCGTACGTCGACCACACGATCGCGCCCGTGGTGCAGAAGGTCCTCAAGCCTGAGGTACCTATGCTGATCGAAAAGATCTATGGCATACCTGCACCAAAGACGCCACGCAATGATTTGGTGGAGATCTTCCTGACCGGTATCGCGAAGAAGGCTCCGACCCTCGATGGTTCGGTAGCTCCGATTCAGGCCGATCTCAACTCGCAGATTCTCAACAAGGACGTGAACCCGAAGTGGTTCGTTCCGGCTGAAGAACTTCGGTTGAACTTGGCTGTTCCGGTCACTAGGAGCCCTAGCCGTCTCGGCGTTCTCGCTGGAGACTTCCAGGGCTTCCCGAACGGTCGTCGCTTGGCTGACGACGTCGTCGACATCGGCTTGCAGGCGCTTGAAGGTGCCGCACAGACAGGCAAGATCGTCACAGCGCTCGCTGCTGGTGACGGTGTCAATGCCAACGAGGTCGCCTTCGGTTCATCGTTCCCGTACGTCGCGTTGCCGAACACTGGTTCGGTCAATGAGGCATCCGGATCGATGTCTTCGGCTAAGAGCAGCTCCGTCGCACCTCTTGGTACGAACGGATCATCAAACGGTGGCGGCACTACTGACGCCGCCACAACCAGCTCGTTCCCTGTCGCCGCATCGGTGACTCTGGGACTCGCTGCAGCAGCGCTTCTCGCCGCCGGCCTCACCGCCGCGCGTCGTCGGCGTACCCAACAGGTCGGACCGATCACAGCCTGACCCGATAACCACGTGGAGTGGCCCGAGATGGGTCACTCCACGTGGTGGTTCGCCGAGTTGTTCAGAACCACCAACAGTCGTCACGTGGTCAACGTCGACTACACAACATGAGAGGAATGCTCATGCATCGCCTCACCGTTCCGATCGGATTGTTCGTGACCGGCGTACTTCTGCTCGTGGTGGCGCTCACGACATACGTGAGTTCGCGCAACGACACAACCGATCTCGGCACCAGCGGAACCGCTGCGACAACCACGGGGAACCCACTGACCCAATTGGGCGGGGGCTCCTTGACCAAAGCAATTGCGACAGCGCAAAAGCGGGTCGCCGACGTACCCGGGGACTTTCAGACATGGGCGGGGCTGGGGGCTGCCTACGTCCAACAAGCCAGAGTCACCGGCGACCCGACGCTCTATGGCAAGGCCGAGGGCGCGCTCACTCGCTCGCTCGCGCTCAACTCCGCCACCAACTGGCAAGCAGTGGTCGGCATGGGCTCACTGGCCAACGCACGACACGAGTTTCGTCAAGCTCTTTCGTGGGGACGCAAGGCGGTTGCCATCGATGCCTACAACTCCAATGCGTACGGCGTCATTGACGACGCACTCACGCAACTCGGCGACTACGCCGGGGCAACCGCCTCCGTGCAGAAGATGCTCGACCTGCGTCCGGGGATCTCGTCGTTTACCCGAGCGTCGTACGAATCCGAAGAACACGGCGATGTAGTGGGGGCACGTACGGCCCTGCTCAG
Organism: Candidatus Nanopelagicales bacterium; assembly: GCA_038231595.1. GTDB lineage: Bacteria > Actinomycetota > Actinomycetes > S36-B12 > JBBRLC01 > JBBRLC01. The sequence goes on from JBBRLC010000089.1 coordinate 4,910, forward strand.
TGCACTGGAACTAGCGTCCGACCCCGCCGACATCGCCTTCTGCCACTACTACCTCGGCGAACTCAACTTCAACGAAGGACACCCGGCCGAGGCCTTGCGCGAGTACGCCGCTGGGCTGGTCGCGGATTCGGCGTACGACCCCCTGATCGCGGGAAAGGCGAAGGCCGAAGCCGCCTTGGGGATGACTGCGGAGGCGCTTCGCGACTACGCCGACGCGATCGCGCGGGTGCCGCAACCGCAGTACGTCCTGGAGTACGGCGAACTCCTCGAGTCGCTGCTTCGCACGTCAGACGCAGACCGGCAATTCAAACTCCTGGGCGTGGAACAGGCGCTCTTTGCGGCCAACGGCGTCGTCGACGACCTGGGCGCGTCCGTCGTCGCGGCGGATCATGGCGCGGCTGCGATTGCCGTACAGCATGCGCGGGCCGAGTGGGGCCGCCGGCACAGCGTGATCGTTGCCGACGCTCTCGCATGGGCGTTGCACCGCGCCGGCTCGGACAAGGAAGCCCTGACGTACGCCCAGATGGCGACGCGGCTGGGTTGGCGCAATGCCACGTTCTACTACCACCGAGGCATGATCGAGTTTGCGCTCGGACAGCGTGCACTAGCTCGAACGGATCTCTCCATGGCGATCAAGATCAATCCGTACTTCTCGATCCTGCAGAGCGAAGTAGCGCGAGCGACCCTCAAACAACTCGCTGCCTAACCAACTGCCCGCGTGACTCTCGCGCTGCCCGCGCGTCTACCCCCTGCCGCCGAGTCTGGACTTACAGCCCTAAAACAGATGTGAATGGGTCTCTTAGTCCAGACTCGGCGGGGGTGGGTAAAAGGGACCCCCCGCGTACCCGTCAGAGCTCTCTTACCCTTGCTGCCTTCCGGCCCTGGGGGAGTTCGGAGAGATGACGCCACACGAGGGGTCGGGCCAAAGTGTAGGCGAGCGTCATCGCCGCTGTACGCGGCCCGCGTGGTCAAAACGGTTCAGGCGGGCTTGTACCCTCTGCGACGGAGGATTCGCATAGTGGCCTAGTGCGCACGCTTGGAAAGCGTGTTGGGGGCAACCTC
>JBBRLC010000090.1:0-5936 GCA_038231595.1 Candidatus Nanopelagicales bacterium
CATCGACCTGGGCGTGCTGTTCCAGGAGATCGAGGGCCTCAACGCGCGTGGCATCGACACGTCCAAGCTCGTCGTCTCCGCCGATGCCCACGTGATCGCCGACTACAACCGCGTGCTCGACAAGGTCACTGAGCGATTCCTCGGCAGTCGCAAGATCGGAACCACCGGTCGCGGTATCGGTCCGACCTACGCCGACAAGATGACGCGTGTCGGAATTCGCGTGCAAGACATCTTCGACGAAAAGATTCTGCGCCAGAAGGTCGAAGGCGCGCTCGATCAGAAGAATCACTTGCTGGTGAAGGTCTACAACCGCCGTGCGGTCAGTGTCGATTCAGTCGTCGAAGAGTTGTTGGCCCACGCCGAGCGTCTGCGGCCGATGGTCGCGGACACGACGTTGATCCTGCCGCGCGCAATTGCCGACGGGAAGACGGTTCTGCTCGAAGGCGGGCAGGCGACGCTGCTCGATGTCGACCACGGGACCTACCCGTTTGTCACGTCGTCGTCGGCCACCGCTGGCGGGGCGTGCACGGGTTCAGGAATTCCGCCGACGTCGGTTGCCCGGGTGATCGCGATCGCCAAGGCCTACATCACGCGCGTCGGCGAGGGGCCGTTCCCAACCGAATTGCATGACGATGACGGCGAGCAACTGCGTCAAATTGGACACGAATTCGGCACGACTACCGGTCGGCCGCGTCGCTGTGGTTGGTTCGATGCGCCGATCGCGCGCTACGCCGCGCGCATCAACGGCGTCACTGACTTCGTCTTGACCAAGCTCGATGTGCTGACCGGGTGGGATGAGATCCCCGTGTGTGTGGCGTACGACATTGACGGCGAACGTACGACGGAATTGCCGATGACGCAGACGGAATTCCACCACGCGATTCCCGTCTACGAAAACCTCGCGGGCTGGACCGAAGACATCAGCGAATGTCGTGACGTCACCGACCTGCCAAAGAATGCGCGCGCCTACCTGGACTTCGTCGAGGAGCAATGCACCGCACGCATCTCCGCAGTGGGAGTCGGCCCGAGCCGCGCCGCGACAATAGTCATCAACGACCTCCTCCCCTAACCGCAGCTTTCTGCCTTAGAGGTACAAACCTGCAGTTTAACTTCAGATTCGTACCTCAAACTTGGATCTTGGAGGTCGACGATGGCGGGCAATGAGCGGTTCGAACCACGGCGCGATTCTCGGCCAGTCGACAGTGCCTGGCCGTACGCCGTCTGGCCGCCACCGAGCGGCGTCGTACTCACAGGCACGTGGGTCGAGTTGCGTCCTACCTCGGTCGCAGATGCGTCGGAACTCTTCGGGGCGCTCGACCACGACAAGGTTTGGGCGCACGTACGAGGCCGTCCCTCGACGCCTGACGAGATGGCCGCTGTTATCGAGGTGAAACGCAAGGACGTGGCGTGGTTTCCGTGGACCGTACGACTGCGACGCGCGATCGATGCGCAGCCCGCCGGTGCCGTCGTCGGCACCACTTCGTACTTGGAAACCGTCCCGATTGACGCTCGCTCAGAGATCGGCTCGACGACGTACGAACCCGCGGTCTGGGGCACGCAGGTCAACCCCGAGTGCAAATTGCTGCTTCTCACCTACGCCTTCGACAACCTGAGCATGGGCCGCGTCCAATTCCGAACCGATGTCCGCAACCATCGCTCGCAGCAAGCGATCGCTCGGCTCGGGGCGACGTGTGAAGGAGTGCTGCGGCGCTACCAACGTCGAAGTGATGACTCCGTGCGCGACACCGTCCTGTTTTCGATCCTCGCCGAGGAATGGCCCGCCGTGCGTCGGGGACTCGAAGACAGACTGTCGGCGTACGCCTCGTCGCCCTGACACTTCGCCACTGCGCAAATCGCATCGACGCGTCTAGCCTGCCTCCATGACCCATACACCGGACCCCGCCGAGGGCCGCCGCGTCTCCGACCTCGATCGCGCCCACGTCTTTCATTCCTGGAGCGCGCAGGGGGCGTTGGCTCCGATCGCGATCGCCGGTGCGGAGGGTTGCTACTTCTGGGACTACGACGGCAATCGCTACCTGGACTTCTCCAGCCAACTGGTCAACGTCAACATCGGTCACCAGCACCCGAAAGTTGTGGCAGCGATCCAAGCGCAGGCTGCGCGATTGTCCACGGTGGCGCCGCAGCATGCCAACGACGTACGCGGCGATGCGGCGCAACGCATTGCCGCCCTCGCACCTGCCGGAATGAACAAGGTCTTCTTCACTAATGGCGGTGCAGACGCGAACGAAAACGCCGTCCGGATGGCACGCCTCCACACGGGCCGACACAAGGTGTTGTCGTTCTACCGCTCGTATCACGGCAACACCGCGACCGCGATCACGGCGACCGGCGACCCGCGACGTTGGCCCAACGAAGCGGGCATCTCCGGGATCGTGCACTTCTTCGGGCCGTACGCCTATCGGTCGGCATTCTGGGCAGCTACTGAAGAAGAGGAATCGCAGCGCGCGCTGGAACATCTTGAGCAAGTCATTGCGATGGAAGGTCCGCACACGATTGCGGCCATTCTCATTGAGACCGTGGTCGGAACCGCGGGTGTCTTGATTCCGCCGCCGGGCTATTTGGCAGGAGTGCGCGAACTCGCGACTCGTCACGGGATCATGCTGATTCTTGACGAGGTGATGTCGGGCTTCGGGCGTACCGGCGAGTGGTTTGCGTTTGATCATTGGCACGTCAAGCCCGACCTCGTGACGTTCGCGAAGGGTTCGAACTCGGGGTACGTGCCGGTGGGTGGCGTGATCATCGACGACCCGATCGCCGACACGTTTGATGATCGCGTCTTCCCTGGCGGGCGGACCTACTCCGGGCATCCACTCGCGTGCGCGTCGATCGTCGCCTCGATTGACGCCATGGCTGACGAGCGCATTGTCGAAAACGCGGCCCGGGTAGGGACCGAAATCCTGGGACCAGGCTTGCGCGCGTTGGCCGATCGCCACCCCGTCATCGGGGAAGTACGCGGGCTCGGCGTCTTTTGGGCGCTGGATCTGGTGTCGAACCGCGAGACGCGCGAGCCGTTGGCGCCGTACGGCGGGTCAAGCCCCACGATGAATGAACTCGTCGCGGCCTGCAAGTCCCGCGGACTGATGCCGTTCACCAACTTCAACCGCCTGCATGTCGTGCCGCCGTGCACAGTCACCGACGCGGAAGCGAAAGAAGGCCTCGGCATCCTCGACGACGCCTTCGCCACAATCGCATCGCACTACACCCCCTAACGCTGTTGTCGTTCCCTCTGGATGATCAACATTGTTGATCATCCAGAGGGAACGGACGGCGTGTCGCGGCGATTTCCTGTCGTACGGTCAACAAAGTAAGATCAACTTCTCCGGCGACAGAGTGAGCGGAACTTCGTGGTCGCTTTGGATGCGAGATCAACTTCGCGGGCGAGGAGTACGGCGTACGTCCCTAGGATGGCGCCATGACGGAGGTAGAGATCGAGGTTCAAGACCAGCGCAGAGTGGCCGTGGATCTCTTCAACCACGTGTGGGCTCGGTTGGAGCAAAGCGAGCGCTCGACGGCTGAAGACGACGACATGTTGCACGCCGCGCACGCGAGCCGGTGGCACTGGGGCCAAGTCGGCGGGGCGCAAGAAATCGCGGTCGGGGAATGGCAATGCAGTCGGGTGTACGCCGTACTCCGCCGTGCCGAGCCCGCACTTCCTCACGCACACCGATGCTTGGAGTTTGCGGGGCACGATGACGTGGCAGCGTTTGTCGCGGCCTCCGCGTACGAAGCTCTCGCCCGCGCGCACATCGTCGCCGCCGACATGGACGCCGCTCGCGCCGCGCGAGACGAGTCTGCCCGACTCACTGCGGCACTCGAGGATCTCGAAGACCGAGAAGTAATAGAGGGCGACCTGGCGACGCTGCCGTTCTGAGATGGCCGGCCGTCTTGAGGTGACGCGTTGACCCGCGACGGAGCGCGAGGCGCGTACGACGCACGGCGACCCGTCGCCTAGGCTCCGCGCTCGTGAAGGTTCTGATCATCGGTGCGGGCGCACGCGAGCATGCGCTCGTGCGCGCGATGCAACGTGATGATTTCGTCGACGCCGTGTTTGCTGCCCCCGGAAATGCCGGCATCAGTGGAGACATAGGCCCCGATCACGTCTACAACGTGGACATGTTCGACAACGACGCGGTCGCTGACCTTGCAATCCAACTCGAGGCGACCCTCGTCGTCATCGGACCCGAGGGCCCACTGGTCAATGGTCTGGCCGACGCGGTTCGAGCCGCAGGCATCGCCTGCTTTGGCCCGACCGCGGCCGCGGCGCAACTCGAGGGAAGCAAGGCGTACGCAAAAGCGATCATGGCCGCCGCCGATGTCCCCACCGCGATGGCACACGTATGTACGACGATCGACGAAGTTGCCGCGGCGTTGGACCAATTCGGTGCGCCGTACGTCGTCAAGGACGACGGTCTTGCGGCCGGCAAAGGTGTTGTCGTGACCGGCGATCGCGACGTAGCAATCAAACACGCGGCTTCCTGCCTGGCGCGATCCGGCGCGCAGATCGTCGTTGAGGAGTTCCTTGACGGACCAGAAGTGTCCCTGTTCGCGATCACCGACGGCCACACGGTCGTTCCCTTACTTCCCGCGCAAGACTTCAAGCGCGTCGGCGACGACGACACCGGACCGAACACTGGTGGGATGGGTGCCTACGCCCCGTTGCCGTGGGCGCCGACAGATCTGGTTGAGCAGGTGCGCGACCGCGTGCTCGTACCTGTTGTAGACGAGATGCGCAGGCTCGGGACTCCGTTTGCGGGACTTCTTTACGCCGGACTTGCCCTGACCTCGCGCGGCATGCGGGTGATCGAATTCAACGCGCGCTTCGGCGACCCTGAAACACAAGTGGTGCTCGCGCTATTGCGTACGCCGCTCGCCGGGTTTCTCTACGCCGCGGCGACCGGACGGCTCGAGACGGCGGAACTGCCAGGGTGGAATCCAGGTGCTGCAGTCACGGTCGTCATTGCCGCGCATAACTACCCAGACACCCCGCGCACTGGCGACCTCATCACCGGGACGCACGAAGCGGACGCGCTCGAATTCGTCGATGTGTTCCACGCGGGAACTCGACTGACCGACGACGGCGAGATCGTGTCAGCGGGAGGACGAGTTCTCTCGGTGACGGCCGTCGGTATGGACGTGGCTGAGGCGCGGGCGCGGGCGTACGGCGCGGTCGCGCTGATCGACTTGGCTGGCTCGCACCATCGCACGGACATCGCTGACGCCTGAGCCATACGCGGCCCAGACTGTCGCGGCGCGGTCCGCGCAATACGGAGTTCGATCCGGGGCTCGCAACGGCGTTGTCACAACTTTGCGCAACGTACGGAACAATGGGGGGGTGACTGAGCCGACCGGACCTGCAATCCCCAACGTTCTCGTGGCGCGCTACGCCTCAGCTCAAGTCACCCAAATCTGGTCTCCTGAGCACAAGATCGTCCTCGAACGCCAGCTCTGGATCGCTGTTCTCCGCGCCCAGTCTGACCTCGGCGTCGAGGTTCCCGCAGGCGCGATTGAGGCGTACGCCGCCGCCGTTGACCAGGTTGATCTTGCGTCGATTGCGGCCCGCGAACGGGTGACCCGCCATGACGTCAAGGCGCGGATCGAAGAGTTCAATGCGCTGGCCGGACACGAGCAAATCCACAAGGGCATGACTAGTCGAGATCTCACCGAGAACGTCGAACAACTTCAGATTCGCGACTCATTGCTGGTGGTGCGCGCGCGGATGCTCGCCGCGCTGGCGAGATTGGCGCGCTTGGCGGCGACCTACAACGAGACCGCACTCACCGGCCGGAGCCACAACGTGGTAGCGCAGACCACGACGCTCGGCAAGCGATTCGCTTCGGCGGCAGATGAACTCCTCATTGCGTACGACCGAATTGACGAGCTCGTGTCGCGCTATCCGTTGCGCGGAATCAAGGGCC
>JBBRLC010000091.1:0-5890 GCA_038231595.1 Candidatus Nanopelagicales bacterium
GCCGGCCCCCGTACGCACCGTTTCGCTTCTCTTGTCCGATTACATCGGCAGATTGGGTCAGATCTGGGTCGAGGGGCAGATCGCCCAGGTGAACCGCCGCCCCGGCTCGACATTTGCATACTTCGTACTCCGCGACACCCAGGCCAACATGTCACTGAACGTGGCCTGTCCCACGTCAGTCCTCGACGGCCCCACGCCAACGACCGAAGGCCAACGGGTCGTCGTTCACGCAAGTGTCGAGTTCTATTCGGGGCGTGGCAACCTGCAACTGCGGGCTCGCGAGATTCGCCAGGTTGGCATTGGCGAATTGCTCGCGAGACTTGAGGCGCTGCGGGAACTGTTGTACGCGGAGGGGCTTTTCGACCCATCCCTCAAGCGGCCGCTCCCATTTCTTCCCGGCACCGTTGGCCTCATTTGTGGACGAGGATCAGACGCTGAGCACGACGTCATCGAGAATGCGCGTCGTCGTTGGCCGGGTGTGCAATTCAACGTCAAGAATGTGGCAGTGCAGGGCGCTTCGGCAGTGCCGCAGGTGACGGCGGCACTTCAGGAACTCGACTCCGATCCAGCGGTCAACGTCATCGTGATCACGCGTGGCGGTGGCTCGGTCGAAGACCTGCTCCCCTTTTCTGACGAAGGTCTCGTCCGGGCTGTGTCGAAAGCGATCACTCCGATCGTCAGTGCGATCGGGCACGAAAAGGACACCCCGATATTGGATTTTGTGGCAGACGTTCGCGCCTCGACACCCACCGATGCGGCGCGCAAGATCGTCCCCGATGTCGCCGAACAGATAGTGCTGATTTCAGACTTGCGAGTCCGCGCGAATCGGATCCTGACGACGATGATCGAACGACAACAGCACTCATTGGATTCGATGCGATCGCATCCGGCGTTCGCGCAACCGAGGAAACATCTCGACCGCGCGAGCCTCGAGGTCCAGAACGCTCGCGATCGAGGCAGGCAGGCTTGGAGCAATCAACTCTCACGTGCGCATGACAGCCTGATTCACGCGCGGACCCAATTACGCAGCCTCTCGCCGGCAGGAACCTTGGAACGTGGATACGCCCTTGTCACAACGGCGGATGGCTCGATTGTGCGCGGCTCAACCGATGTGGGCATCGCCGAGCAACTGCGTGTGCGGCTCAGCCGAGACAGCATCGATGTTGTCCGCGTCGAGTGAGCCTCCCGGCCGTAGGGTGCTGCCGTGACTGACACACCGTCCTACGAGGCTGCCCGCGATGAGCTTGCCGACATTGTCCGAAGGCTCGAAGCCGGTGGCGGCACACTCGAGGAATCGCTGAAACTCTGGGAGCGCGGCGAAGAGTTGGCGACCATCGCCCAGACCTGGCTCGACGGCGCTCGAACGCGACTTGATGCTTTGCGGACCGACAGTCGCAGCACGGGTGCCTCAGACGCCACGACGGCCAGTGCCGGAGTCAGCCCGCGCGCAGAGCGGTAACGAACGAATTCAGCTCGGCCCATTCAGACGTCCCGCTGACGACGATCGTGACGCCACCGTCAGAGCGCACCAACGAACGCGTACGGCCATCATCAGAGACAAACCGCCGCCACGTGGTGCCGCCGACAATCGACGTCCCCGACTCGACACCCTGAAGGGTGCGATCGGAAACAAACTTCGTGACGGCGGTACGGCCAGTCGGATCAGACTGAGCAACCGACGCGAAATTTTCCGTCGGAGTCACCATTCCGACGTACCACTCAATGGCACCGCCGTCGGCTGCTGAGAGCCGAGCACTCGTGGCCCGCCAGTTGTCGGTCAGCCCCTCGGGGGACAGCACGGGCCAATCGACCTGGAACCGGGCAGCCGAGGTCGCACTCTTAAGATCCACCACGCGAACAGGGTCTGGTTTCGCTCGCCACGTAACCGCAAGCAGAGCCAGCGCGACCAGAAGCACGAGCCCGAGCGAGCGGATCATGTCAAAGGGCGTCTCTCGGCCTCGACGCTTTGGCGCGGGTGGCACATTGGATTCGACGGGTTCTGGGGAAGGCTGCGCCGCCTCGGCGTCGTCCGTCATCGCTGGACCCTCCACATGCTTCAGCCTAAGCCGCACCCCGCCCGCGCGCCGCTCGTGGATAGGGTCCGCCCATGAGCGCTGTGCGACGAGGACCTGAGGCTCCCGACCGCAACCTGGCCCTGGAGTTGGTACGGGTGACTGAGGCAGCCGCGATGGCCTCTGCTCGTTGGGTCGGTCGCGGGGACAAAAACGGCGCCGACAACGCGGCGGTCAATGCGATGCGCCTACTCGTCGGCAGCGTCTCGATGAATGGTGTCGTTGTGATCGGAGAGGGCGAAAAAGACGACGCCCCAATGCTCTTCAACGGCGAACGCGTCGGGAATGGAGAGGGTCCCGAATGTGATGTTGCGGTTGACCCGATCGACGGGACCACGCTGACGGCCCGAGGCATGAGTAATGCGCTTTCCGTCCTCGCCGTCGCTGATCGCGGCACGATGTACGACCCGTCCGCCGTTTTCTACATGGAGAAGTTGGCATGCGGGCCTGAAGCGGCCGACGTCGTCGATATCAGGGCCCCGGTGTGGGACAACCTGCGCAAGATCGCGAAGGCCAAGGGCGAAGCGGTCGCCGACCTCACGGTCTGCATCCTCGATCGACCTCGCCACGACGAAATCGTTCGTCAGGTTCGCCAAGCTGGTGCTCGGATCAAGTTCATTTCTGATGGCGATGTTGCGGGCGCGATCATGGCGGCGAGGGAGGGCACCGGTGTCGACCTGCTACTCGGTATCGGCGGTACGCCCGAGGGCATCATCACCGCGTGTGCCATCAAGTGCCTTGGCGGAGTCATCCAGGGTCGACTCTGGCCTCGGGATGACGATGAGCGAATCAGGGCGTTAGACGCAGGTCATGACTTGGACCGCGTCCTGCTCACCGAAGACCTCGTCAGAGGGGACAACGTCTTCTTCGTCGCCACGGGAATCACGGACGGCGAACTCCTTGAGGGGGTCCGGTACAAGAAGAACGGACCGACAACTCACTCAATCGTCATGCGATCCAAGAGCGGGACGATCCGCGAAGTGCACAGCGAGCATCACATCAACAAGTTAGCTCAGTACGCATCAATCGACTTCGAACACGCTGGCTAATTGCCTGCTTTCGCTCAGCCGTAGGCTTGAGTCATGGCCGATTTCCTCTATTCAGACTTGTTGCCCATTGGCGAGGACACCACGAGTTACCGCCAATTGACGACCGAGGGCGTTTCCACGCTTGAGGCCGCGGGACGACGGTTCCTGCAGGTAGAAGCCGAGGCGTTGCGTCTGCTGACGTTCGAAGCGATGCATGACATTGCCCACCACCTGCGTCCTGCCCACCTCGCCCAGTTGCGCCGAATCATCGACGACCCAACGGCCTCCGCGAATGATCGTTTCGTCGCCTTGGACTTGCTGAAAAACGCGAATATCGCCGCCGGCGGCGTACTGCCTATGTGTCAGGACACCGGAACGGCGATTGTGATGGGCAAGCGAGGTCAGCAGGTCCTTACCTCTGGCAACGATGAGAGCGCAATTGCTCGAGGAGTTTTCGACGCCTACACCAAACTCAATCTTCGTTATTCGCAGATGACACCGTTGACTATGTGGGACGAGCGAAACACCGGCTCCAACTTGCCCGCCCAAATCGAGTTGTACGCCACCGATGGGGACGCCTACAAGTTCCTGTTTATGGCTAAGGGCGGGGGAAGCGCGAACAAGTCGTTGCTTTTTCAGGAGACCAAAGCTGTGCTGAACCCCACTTCGATGCGCAACTTCTTGGACGAAAAGTTGCGTTCGCTGGGGACCTCAGCGTGCCCGCCGTACCACCTGGCGATTGTGATCGGGGGAACGTCAGCCGAGCACGCACTCAAGACGGCGAAGTACGCCAGTGCGCACTACTTGGACTCCCTGCCAACCCATGGGAGTGAAAGCGCCCACGGTTTCCGCGATCTCGAACTTGAGGCAGAAGTACTCACGCTGACTCAAGAGTTTGGTATCGGCGCACAATTTGGTGGCAAGTACTTCTGTCACGACGTGCGCGTCGTTCGGCTCCCCCGCCACGGTGCTTCCTGCCCCATCGCCATCGCGGTGTCCTGCTCGGCTGACCGACAAGCGTTGGGAAAAATCACTGCCGAGGGGGTGTTCCTGGAAGAACTAGAACGCGACCCAGCCAGGTACCTCCCCGAAATCACCGACGAACACCTCGACGATGACGTCGTACGGGTGGACCTGAGTCGACCGATGAGTGAGATTCAGGCGATGCTCTCCACGCTGCCCATCAAGACGCGACTTTCGCTTCACGGAACTCTCGTCGTGGCGCGCGATATCGCCCATGCGCGCATCAAGGAGATGCTCGACGCTGGCGAGCCGATGCCGCAGTACATGAAGGATCACGCCGTCTACTACGCCGGACCAGCGAAGACACCGACCGGCTACGCGTCAGGATCCTTCGGTCCCACCACTGCCGGACGGATGGATGCCTACGTAAATCAGTTCCAGCAGGCCGGCGGCTCGATGGTCATGCTGGCGAAGGGAAATCGCAGCGCTGCGGTCACGAATGCGTGCCGCGACAACGGGGGCTTCTATCTCGGCTCCATCGGTGGACCCGCGGCACGACTCGCTCAAGACTGCATCCGACATGTCGAGGTGTTGGACTTCCCCGACTTCGGCATGGAAGCGGTCTGGAAGATCGACGTTGAAGACTTCCCGGCCTTTGTGGTCGTGGATGACAAGGGCAACGACTTCTTTGCCGAGACATCGAAACCGATCGCGAACCGAATTCCGGTCGGCGTACCGGCGAGCTAGGCGATTCTGGCGCCCGTTGGGGCCCGGGTGGACGATGATCAACGGGTGAGCAACGACGAGCGAATGGAAACCGACTCCCTGGGCGAGATCGCGGTCCCGGTCGACGCCCTTTGGCGGGCCCAAACACAGCGGGCGATGGAGAATTTCCCCATTTCCGGTGAGGCGATGCCGGCGGAGATCATCAGGGCGCTTGGGCTGATCAAGCAGTGCGCCGCCATCGTGAACGGAACTCGAAAAGTGTTGAGCCCGGCGGTCAGCGAAGCCGTTGCCAACGCGGCGGAGCTCATCGCTGCGGGCGAGAAGTCCGATCAGTTCCGTGTCGACGTATTTCAAACTGGCTCAGGAACGTCGACCAACATGAACGTCAACGAAGTGATTGCCAGCCTCGCCGAATTGGATCTTGGCCACCCAATTCACCCCAACGATGTCGTCAATGCTTCACAGTCAAGCAATGACGTCTTCCCCACCGCGCTCCATGTCGCTGCCGTACAAAGCGTCACAACCGCTCTGATCCCCGCATTGGAGTCGCTGTCGTCGACACTGCGCGTCCAGGCCAGCGAGTACGAATTTGTTCCAAAAGCTGGCCGAACACATCTCGTCGATGCCGCCCCGGTCACTCTGGGCGCCGAGTTCGGAAGTTACGCCACCGCGATAGAGAACGGCGTCGATCGGTTGCGCTCGACATATCCGCGCATGTGTCAATTAGCCATCGGAGGGACAGCGGTCGGCACGGGGCTCAATGCCCCAGCCGGATTCGGTGCTGAGGTTGCCGCGGAACTCGCAAGGCGTACCGGGATCGACTTCATAGAAGCCCTTGATCACTTCGAAGCACAGGGGACGCGAGACGCGATGGTCGAACTCTCGGGCCAATTGCGCGTGGTCGCCATCTCACTGACCAAGATCTGCGATGACCTCCGCTGGATGGCATCGGGCCCCGCAACTGGACTGGCCGAGATCACCTTGCCGACCCTGCAGCCCGGTTCGTCGATTATGCCGGGCAAGGTCAATCCGGTCGTGCCTGAAGCGGTGTTGCAGGTCTGTGCATCGGTCATTGGTGACGACGCGACCATCGCGTGGGCC
>JBBRLC010000092.1:0-5834 GCA_038231595.1 Candidatus Nanopelagicales bacterium
GATCGACGGCCAACTCGACATCGGCAACGGTGACATTTACCCGCTGATCATCCGCGGCTGAGCCGACCGCGGCCTCAAGTGCAGTCAAGGCCCGCCTCGCGTCGCCGCCAGCGATCCGGACGATGTGATCGGCTGCCTTGTCCTCGAGCGTCGCGGAACCTCCGAACCCCCGCGGGTCCTCGACCGCCTCACGAATCACCACCCGAATGTCGTCGTCGGACAGCGACTCAAGCCTCAGGACCAGGCTGCGTGACAACAACGGCGCGACGACGGAAAAGGAGGGGTTCTCTGTCGTCGCTGCGATCAGCGTTACCCACCCGTGTTCCACCGCCGGGAGTAACGCGTCCTGCTGCGTTTTGGAGAATCGATGGACTTCGTCGACGAACAGAACGGTGCCCACGTGCTGCATAGACAGGGCGTCGCGCGCCCGCTCGACGACTTCACGTACGTCCTTGACGCCCGCGCTCACGGCCGAGAGCTCAACAAAACGCCTGCCGCTCGCGGTCGACACAAGCGACGCGAGCGTTGTCTTGCCCGTACCGGGAGGTCCCCACAAAATCACGCTCGTCGCATTGACACTGTTGTCGTCCGATGCGTCAGCAACGAGCCGACGCAACGGGGAACCCGCGCTCAGCAAGTTCCCTTGGCCCACAACCTCGTCCAGGCTTCGTGGCCGCATTCGCAGCGCAAGCGGCGCACCTCGTCGAGATGGACCAGCGCCTTCGTCGAACAAAGTGTCAGCCACGTCCGTAGACCCTACGGGGACGGAGGCGCTTAGTCGGTAGGGGTTGACGTGCGAGCAGCCGCTGCCAGACCTTGTGGGAGCGTCGGCAATGCCGGTGGTCGCATGTGACGAACGTGGTGGGCTTCCACCGCGCGTAGGTGATAGTCCTCAAGTTCGCGCTGGAAGATCTGGTCGGCGTAGATGCTGCCGTCGACAAACGGCCCTTGAGTGCCGTCGATCACCGCGGCCACGTCTTCTCCTGACAACGTCTTGAACGTCTCAAGCGCGTGGGTTACGGCGAGTACCGCCAGTCGATTGTCGATGAGTACCTCAACGGTCCGATCGTAGAGTTCACGCAGTTTTGCCTCCACCGCCGTAGCCGTTTCACCTTCAAACGGCACGGGATCAATGAGTGCTTGCCCGGTTGGTCCCAGCAGGCCGCCTTGTGCGAGCATCCCCGATCCGTACGCACGCAGATTGGGTCCCATCGCGTGGGTCAAGAAGGATCGAGTGACGATCGACGTTGCGGCGGCCATGTCGCCGCCGACGCCTTGAGTGTGATCCCCGTCGTAGAACAGGCGCTCACCAGCGAGGGAGGCCAGGAACGTCATCACGCCAATCTCAATTTCGCTGCGCCACTCGACGAAACGATCTTCGAGTGGGATCGGTGCGACGAACCCCCCGACGTCTCCGCGTCGTTCAATTGTGGCGGTGTCGATTACAGAGGTGTGTTGCAGCCGGTACATCACCACTGCGTGGCATGCCTCATGCAGCGCGATGCTGTGTTGTTCGCGATCCACATAGGTCGCCCCGTCGGGCAGCCCGTGCTGCTTGAGCGATTTTGCCATGATGAGATCCGCGTAGGTGACGACTTCGTGGCCTTCACGGATCGCGATAACCAACGCTTCGTTGACCGCGTCCTTGATTGACGCACCAGTGGCGTACGGCGACACCGTGGCGAGCCGCTCGATTTGCTCTTCGGTCACCTCGTGGCTGATTTTCGCCAGGTAGTTGCGATAGGTCTCGATACGCCCCGCCTTGCTCGGATAGCCGACTCGGTAGCTGCGGTCGATGCGTCCAGGTCGCGTCATCGCGGGGTCGAGTGCATCGGGCATGTTCGTCGCCATCATGACCAGGATGCGATAGTGCGGCGGCGGCTTGGGACGCATCCCCAACGCGCGCCGCCCGTAGCGGTTCACGATGCCGCGCGGCTTCTTCAGGCCCGACAGTTCCGTGAGAAGCGCCTGCAGAGTTCCGCTTCCTCCCCCACCCATGCCCATCCCTCCGCCCATCACGAATTCCCGTGATGGGGATTGGGCGTACGCGTCGTGAAGCAGAGAGCGAGTGCCGTTCGAGACGTACGCCATGCCGTTGCACCCCATCGGCCGCTCGCCAAGCACGGTGGTCTGTGGACGTGCTCCCGAGACTGAGCCCCCACGCGATCCGAGTGAATCCGCTTCGTCGAAGAAGACGATGACGCCGCCGTACTTCGACGACAGTCGGCGTAGTTTCCGAAAGAGACCCTTCACCTTCAAAATTCCGACGCCCATGAACATCGCGTTGAACGCGCCCGGGTCGACGAAGACGTACGGCTTTCCGGTTTCGCCTGCAACCGCTTCGGCCATCAGCGTCTTGCCGGTACCAGGCGGACCCCAGAGCAAGATGCCCGCGGGCACGTAGCCGCCGCGCGACTCGATCGCTTGCGGGTTCTCGAGGAAGACGATGTTCTCTTTGACTCGATCGAGTACCTGGTCTTGACCCCACACATCGGAGAAGCGCGTCTTGATGTCGTCAGGCATGTAGGTGTCGATGCCGCCGCGTGACAGGAACCAGAAGAGCCCGATGAACTGGAACGCGATGAAGAAGAATGCGAAGCCGAGTTGAAGCGCAAAGGGCAGCGCCTGCAGTAGTGCAACCGGGAGATAGACCAGCGAGGCGAATGGGCTGACGTCGAAGATGACACCTAGTACGACGGCGAGAACTGCCAATCCGACGGCTACTTTCGCCAATCGGGCCAACACGATTCGGGTCCACGGGGAGAAACGCTCCCAATAGCGGTCATTGCGGGCGTACACCTTGCCCCACGCGCGGTAGTACCCAGCTGAATGTTCGGTCATCACGTAGTGCAGTTGAAGGAGCACACTGGCAACAAACACGATGATGAGGAACTTGCCAGCGCCGGACGCATTCGTACTTTCGATGGCGTCGCTGGAATCCATTAATGGGTTGCGCACCAAGGTGAACCAGAAGACCCAGAAATATCCAAATACCGCGACGGCCGGAAGCCACACGCGAGCGCCCCAGGTCATCGGCTTGCGCGTCGTGCGGTCTTCGTCGCGGAGCCGTGATCCGGCCTCGAATGGCGCGCTCTCGGGTTCGCGAAGTCCCGACACGAGGGGTTCGTCGGGCCTCAGACCGTTGCTGTCATCCGCCACGTTGGGCCTCCTCGTACGTGAAAGACGACATCACCGAGGCGATGTCAGATCTGTGGCTGTCGTAGCAGTCGGTGGAGCACCGGACAAGTAGAAGCGTCATCTCGGTGGCGTCGGGGTTAATCATCGCGATCTGATCGACCGTTTGCTCAGAATCCTCCGGCGTGGCTCGATAACGAAAGACCAGATGAGTGCCGATCGCTCCGCCCTGAGCGATGTCCTCGGAACTCACGAGCGCGAATGCCGGCCCGACGGTGGGGGCGTACGTCGACACAGGGAACACCACATCGTTGAGAAGGTTGCGCGCGACATCGGGCTTGAGTTCCTTGCGCGTCCACGCATTCTCTCGGTAGTAAAGGCTACGCGAGAAAGCGTAGACCGTGGGTTGAGTCGCTGCTTGATTGATGAAGAGGTGATCAATCTGAGGACCTAGTGCGGCGTCGAAACCCGTCTGCCAGGACGTCAGTCCGCGCACGATGGCCGCGTTGTCGTTTCGGTCCCACCCCAGTTGCGACTGACTCAGGTCGCTCGCCGGGAATTGGTGCCACGAGTTGGGCACCTTGAAGAATGGTCCGCGCGTTGACGGACCCTCGACATAGCGGTAGGCGGGAGTTGAACACCCGCTGAGCGTGGCCACGCTCACCCCCACCATAAGCAACACCAGGGCGCTGCGAAGTGACCGTCGAGACACGTTCACTCCCTGCGACGCCAGCGCACCGAGATCCCCCGATGGGGACCGGTTGGACGGTCAGGATAGGCCGGGACGGCTAGAAAGGCATCGGGTGATCGGCGGACTAGACCCCATCGGTTGATTCCTCGCGCTGCGTCGGATCCACGTCGACGCCGGCCTCAGCCCGCTGGGCCGGGGTGATCGGAGTCGGAGCTCCGGTCAGCGGGTCTTGACCGGCGCCGGTCTTCGGGAAGGCAATGACCTCTCGCAGGCTGGTGGCGCCGCTGAGCAGCATGGCGATGCGATCCCAGCCGAACGCGATTCCACCGTGGGGGGGCGGGCCGAATTGAAAGGCCTCGAGCAGGAATCCGAATTTGTCCTGGGCCTCGTCCTGCGAGAGTCCCAACAGCTTGAAGACACGCTGTTGCACGTCGCCGCGGTGAATCCGAATCGACCCGCCGCCGATTTCGTTGCCGTTGCAGACGATGTCGTAGGCCCACGCCAACGCCTGATCGGGCGCTTCTTCAAAGCGGTCTACCCATTCGTCATTCGGGGCGGTGAAGGGGTGATGAACGGCGGTCCACCCGGTGGTGCCGTCGGCATTGTCGATCGACTCGAACATGGGCGCATCGACGATCCACACGAACGACCAGTCACGGTTATCGATGAGCCCGAGGCGTTTGCCGATTTCTAAGCGCGCGGAACCCACCAGCGCTAGCGCATCCGAACGCCGACCCGCTGCAAAGAAGACGCAGTCCCCGGGCTTGGCACCGACTGCATCCATAAGCCCGTCACGTTCTGAACTGGACAGGTTCTTCGCGACCGGCCCACCGAGCTCGCCGTCTTCGGCGAACGTGACGTAGGCGAGCCCCTTAGCCCCGCGCTGTTTGGCCCACTCCTGCCACGCATCGAATGTTCGCCGCGGTTGATCGGCTCCACCCGGCATGACGACCGCACCCACGTGTTTGGCTTGGAAGACGCGGAAATCGGTCTCGGCAAAGTAGCCGGTGAGATCGGTGAGCTCGAGACCGAATCGCAGGTCCGGCTTGTCGGAGCCGTAGCGCGTCATCGCCTCGGCGTACGTCATCCGCGGAATGTCTCCGATGGTGTGGCCGAGTACGCCACCCCACAGTGCGCGGACAATCGCCTCGCCCACATCAAGAACGTCGTCTTGTTCCACGAACGACATTTCGATGTCGAGTTGGGTGAATTCTGGTTGCCGATCGGCCCGGAAATCTTCGTCCCGATAGCAGCGCGCGATCTGGAAGTAGCGTTCCATTCCTGCGACCATGAGCAACTGCTTAAACAACTGCGGAGATTGCGGCAACGCATACCAATGACCTGGTTGCAGTCGAACAGGCACCAAAAAGTCGCGCGCGCCTTCAGGAGTGGAACGCGTCAAAGTCGGAGTCTCGATTTCGACGAAGCCTCTGTCCAACAACACATCACGTGCGTAGCGGTTGATGTCGCTGCGCATTCGTATGGTTCGGGCCGGCGCCGGTCGGCGGAGGTCTAGATAGCGGTACCGAAGTCGTGCCTCTTCGCCAACCTCCACGTGCTCATCGATCGGGAAGGGAAGTGGCGCGGATTCACTGAGCACCTCGACGACATCGGCTATGACTTCGATGGACCCAGTCGTGAGATCGACGTTCTCATTGCCCTCGGGACGGGCGGTAACCTCGCCCACGATCTTGAGGCAGTACTCGTTGCGAAGTCCGTGGGCGACATCGGGATCGCGTATGACCACCTGAACGATGCCGCTTGCGTCGCGAAGGTCGAGGAACGCGACACCGCCGTGATCACGTCGGCGAGCCACCCAGCCGGCCAGTGTGACCCGGTCGCCTACATGTTGAAGTCCGATGGTGCCGGCGTCGTGACTGCGGATCACGTACTGATTCCTTTCGTGCGGTCGACCAGATGTGTGACCAGGTCGCCGAGCGGGACCGCCAGCTGCTCGCCGGTGGAGAGGTTCTTGACTTGGGCAGTTTCGTCGGCGAGGTCGCGGTCC
>JBBRLC010000093.1:0-5802 GCA_038231595.1 Candidatus Nanopelagicales bacterium
ACTCCACATCGTGAACGCCCACGATTGCCGCGCTCGCGATCTGTTCACCTACGCGAACTTCGGCACAAGTGAGCGGATCTAGCGAGTCAATGCCCGCTTCGCCTCGGCTCGCCAAGAGGTACGCGATGTGCTTACCCTCGCCCGTCCACCGCGCGACAGCTGCGGCACTGCCGTACTCCATGTCGTCGGGGTGAGCGACAACGGCTAGAGCGCGCGACCAATCCGAGGGCATCTCGTCGAAGTCCACGGGCAGAGGAGACACTGGGTCTAGTAGGCGCCGTGCGCCGACCACACCGCCTTGATCGTGCGCGCCAAGATGGACAGGTCCAGGTAGAGCGACCAGTTCTCGACGTAGTACAGGTCCAGCCGCACCGATTCGTCCCAGGTCAGGTCTGCTCGGCCGCTGACCTGCCACAGTCCGGTGAGTCCGGGTTTGACGAGCAGCCGGCGGTGAACGTCGTGCTCGTAGGTCGCGACCTCACTACGCAACGGAGGACGGGGGCCAACGAGCGACATGTCGCCGCGGACGACGTTAAACAATTGCGGCAACTCATCAATTGACGCTCGACGCAGCAGACGACCCACCCCGGTGATGCGCGGATCTTCGCGGACCTTGAACAGCGGACCCTCACCGTGGTGATTTAGATCCGCCATGTGAGTCAGGCGCTCTTCAGCGTCCACATACATCGAACGAAGTTTGTAGATCTTAAAAACACGTCCATTGCGGCCCACTCGCTCCTGCATGAAGAACGCTGGCCCTCGGCTCTCGATCTTGATGGCGATGGCGGCGAGCAGGAGGAGGGGTGAGATGAGCAGGAGACCGATCAAGGCTCCCACTCGGTCGAAGAGGCCCTTCGCGATTCGACGGAACCCGCGGAACTCGGGCTTCTCCACGTGCAGGAGTGGCAGGCCGGCGACGGGGCGGACGTGGATGCGAGGTCCCGACACGTCGGTGAGGTTGGGGGTAACGACGATGTCGACTGGACTGCCTTCGAGTTCCCAGCACAGGCGACGGAGGTCATGTTGGGAGAAGGGCGACCACGCGGCGACCGCGATGGTGTCGACTTTGAGATCGTTGATGGCATCGAAGACGTCGTCGGAGGTGCCCGCCACGCGTACGCCTTCAATTACTTGGCTCTTGGACGAATCGACGAGGGCACCGACGACGTTGTAGGGGTGGTTCTCGGTGCCGTTGAGACGTCGCATCAATTCCGCGGTAGCTCTCTCAGTGCCGATGATCAAGGTTCGGTGGACGGCTTCGCCGTGCTTGCGTTGGTGGCGCAGTCTCGCTCGAGCGAGCCCGCGGAACAGCAGGCCACCGATGCACGCGGTCGGTACGGCGATGAGTGCGTAACCGCGGGCGAAGTCCCATTTGAAGCCGTACGCGAGCAGCGCGAGGATGCCGGTGAAGCGAAGCGACGCGTCAACAGCTCGGCGAAATTCCTCCGAACCCTCTGCCACGAATCGAGCCTCGTAGCAGTGGCTCATGGTGAAGATCGCTACCCAAAACAACGGGAAGATCAAGGTGACTGGCACATAAGTTTGTCCGGCACCGTCGACGGAAGGGCCGAATCGCACCAGTTGTGCCGTCAAGGCCGCGAGGGACGCCACGATCAGGTCAGCGAAGAACAGACTGCGCGAGTAGGCGCTTAACCAGTGAACGGTCTGCGCCCCGGTGATGCCTTGTCGGCTGCCGAATGTGGGTGCCGAACCGGGGTTGGACCTCCAGTTTTGCGCCGGCGCCAGGATTTCGTTGGCCAGGGGCGTGTGAGACCCGCCGGAGTCGCTCGCTCGCGTCCCGGACTTTGCCTGCGTTCCGATCTGCATTTTCATGCAGCCCCCACCCCCTGTTGCTCCCCAGCAACGAAAATTTT
The DNA here is from genome assembly GCA_038231595.1 of Candidatus Nanopelagicales bacterium. Taxonomy (GTDB): domain Bacteria; phylum Actinomycetota; class Actinomycetes; order S36-B12; family JBBRLC01; genus JBBRLC01. Next base: position 1,875 of record JBBRLC010000093.1, read on the forward strand.
CGACCCCAACCCCGATGTGCCACATAGTCGCGGTCGACACCACTTCGTCACTTCCCGCGATTCTTGACCCAAAATTTGCTTCCAGGTCTGCGCGTCACCACAACGAAGCCCTTGCAAACAGCACATGAATTTCGTGGGGGAGAGTGGTGACGACAGTCTGTCCGAGAGAAACCGAAAGGTCGAGTGTTTAGTCAACCATTCGGGGGACGTGTCGCAAGTCGCTGGTGTTCTCGCGATTCACTGTGTAGGGGTCTGGGTAGGGGTCTGGGCTAGGTCTTCTTGGTCTCCAGGGCAAACTGAATGACGATATTCGCGCCGCTGAAATCCCTTGTGAGAGTGCCAATTGAGCGTGTCTTGGCCGATTGTCCGGTGCCTCCAGGCCACGCCCCTCCGGCCCCTTGGATCTTGTAGAGGGTCACTGACGTTCCGCGCGCACCGCCGAGCCACCGTGTTCGAAATGTAAGCGAACCGTCAGCGGGATCGCGGTCAGTGACGGGTCGATTTGTCTCCGTGGACTTCTTGGTCAGTCGGTCGACTTGTCGAAACGCGCCAGCAGTATCGATCGCGCTGAGCTGGGGTCCGTTGATGCTGTTGCTGTCCAAGCCAGTCCACGGCAGGGTCGGGTCCTCGGTGGAGCGGGTCAGGAGAACGGTGATTGGTGCAGACGGGCGCGGGGCACCGGCAGCATCGATGAGTCCTCCCTCGATCCCGACAGCACCCACAATCAACTGCGGCTCTTGGGCGGCAACCCGCAAGGCCATGACTGCCCCGTCCCCGATTCCAGCGACCGTAACTCGAGTGGTGTCCAGCCTAGTTTTCTTGGCCACGTCGGCGATGAGCGCCGCGATCAGACCGAGATCGTTGGCGTTGTTCGTCCGTGCCACATTTGAGGCCAGCCCGTTATTCCAGAAACCCGCTACCCCTTCGGGGTAGGCAACGATCACTCCACCTCGATCCCCGGCACCGTCGAGCCCGGATTCCTCCGTGAACAACGTTGCAGATGATCCTCCGTCGTGGAATGCGATCACCAAGGGCCTCGGCCCGGGAGGAGCCGCGAGCGGTAGGTGTAGTCGGTAGGACCGGGTCTCAGCGCCGATTCGGACGGAGTACGTGTGACCCACCCCAGAGTTACCCGGAGCAGCTGGCTTGAGCGTCGATGTGGGGGTGGGCGACTGGCTCGGTTCGGTGGGGCGACCGACGTACACATCCGCCGTGGCGCTGCAGGCGGAGAGGGCGACAGCGACGACAAGCAGACCCCCGAGGACGAGTATGCGTTGGGAGGTAACTCGGTCACTGCGCCGCGGCGCTACCACGTCGACTCACGGGAAGTGCATTGATACTTTCGCGCCCCAGATGCAGCCAGAATTCCCCACAGAACCCACATGGGTTGCGCGAGTCCGCTCGCCGTGATGTACGGGAAGAACAAGTTGATAATGGGGAAAACGATTGCCAATGCCAAGATCGCGCCAGCAAGTCCGCGTTCGGCCGGGATGATGGCTTCCTTCATCCGAGTCCAGGTGAACATGCCGACGACGACGACGAGCAAGCAGGTCAGGATCAAGTAGGGGAGGCCCCCGCGAAGCAGGATCGTGATGAATCCGCTTTCGGTGTGGTGCCAGTCGATCCCGGGTGGTTGAGCGGGGCCGTACCCGGTGAGCCACGACCCGTTGAGCGCGGGCAGGTATTGGTCCAACCAAACTCCGATTCGGTACTGCAACGTCTGCGGCAGCAATGACGTGCCGTTGCCAGGTGTCTGATCGGTCGTGATCGACTGCTCGGCAATGCGGCTTGCGATGAGCGGGTAGAAGACAAAAATTGCGATACCACCTGTCACCGCCATCCAGGTGACGACTTGGCGCAATCTCCCGTTGAACCAACCAAGCAAGATCACCCCGATCAGTGCGCCCACCACCACGGTGATGGTCAGTGTTAGCACCATGGCGACGGCGCCGAGGCCAATGACCACGAGGTGTCCCCAGCGGGGAAGTACTTCGTGATCTCGGGCGAGGATGAGTCCGGCCGCCAGCAGAATGATGACCAGGAGATAACCGCCCAGGGCATGCCAGATCGGGAAGACGCTAGTAGCGCGGAATACTGGCTCGAAGCCAGGGGTATTGAAGACCGTGGTTCCAGTGGCTGAGACCAAAGCATTGGTGACGCTCTGCCCGATCGCCTGCTGCGCGATCGCGAGCAGGCTCACCGGAAGGCTCGCGAGCAAACACAATCGAAGTGCAAGGATCCGTGCGCGGTGGGTGATTAGTCCGGTCGCGAGGGTTCGATAGAGCAGGAAGAACTGAATCGGGCCGATCATGGTTTGCAGGTCGTCGGAGGCGATGGTGACTTGATGAACCATGACGTCGACGACTCCGAAGACCAGAGCGCCGAAGCAATACCCAAGAGCGAAGCGATCCAGCGTCGTCCACTGGGGTCCAGGCATGCGCCGCGCCTGGATGAGGAGGACGACGACGGCGCCAAAAACGATCGTCAGTTCCGACACGCGGAATCCGGGAATCGGAACGCCCCGCGCCAATCCCGATGTCACCGGCACAGTAGCAACGGCGACCAAACACAACGTGACCGGTCGCCGCGCCAGGTAGATCATGGCGGCGACACCCAGGAGAGCCGCGACCCCGTAGCGGAGACCTAAGCCCGCTCCCACGCCGAGCGCAAGAATTGCCACAATCGACAAGGTGGCTAACCAGGGGCGCGTGAGTTCAGTCGACCGAGCGCGTCGAGGTACTGAGTTCGCGGCAACTCGCGGCCCCGGTTTGGGCCGCGTGATCCGGGTCGGAAAGGTGAGGGTCATCGTCGAGCGTTCCGGATCGCGAGATCAGGGAGCCACAGTGTGGGGCCGAGGGAGCAACAACGCCCAGGCAACTTCGATGCCGTACTGAGCCAATCGATCGCGCGCTTCTTCCACTTCGCTTGCGCGACCACCGCGACTGGCCAGCAGAACGACGAGATCAGAGGTTTGGGCGGCTAATTCCGCACCTTCGTCATGTCCGGGACGCCCGGCCGCAAGCAACCGAGCGGTCTCACCGTCGATCGGGGGGCGTGGGCGATCCCCGTTGACCCGCTGTTTGGCTTCGACCGCCCGAGTGGCCAGGCCACCTGCGCTGGAGCGCTCCGCCAACATGTGGGTCACTGCTGCGACGTCGTACTGCGGAATGTCTCCGGCCGAGACGAGTGCGACAACTGGAGTAGGCGTCCCAGCGATAGCGCCCCAGCGGTGTACGAGTGCGGCGGCTTCTTCCTTCACCGGCGGGCCCCATTCGGTGGCACTGGTTTCGACGACTGCGCCCAAAGCTTCGGCGTCGTCGACGCGTCGATCGGTGCGCTCAAGCGCCGCGATGATGATCAGACCCAGAATGAATCCAAGGATTGCCCCGAGGATACCCGTCGAAGTTGACGTACCGGTAATGGCAGTTGCCGAGTCCGGGACCTGTACGCGTCGAAGGCTCGCATTGGTCACTTGGCCTGGTGGGTTCAGTCGGGTGAGAACGGCGGCGGTACTCGCCGCGCCCTTGACTGCCAGAGTTGGGTTGTCGGCCTGGTAGACGATGTGGATCAGGGCGGTGCCGTTGTCGTTGGTGACCGTGACCGCCTTTGCCCAGTCTTTCGCGGTGACGCCAATCGCGGCGGCGGCCGCTGCAGCAATCTCATCATCGATCGGGATCAACTTGGTGTACGTCTTGGCCAACTTGATCGCGTTGTCGGGCTGTCCCGGCGGAAGTTGTCCAGGCACAGTCGAGGGAACAACAAGGACTGCTTCGGCTTGGTACCGAGCGGGCGTCCGCGCATCGATGGCAAATGCGACACCGGCTACGGCCACTGTCGTCAGCAGAAGCACCCACCAACGTCGCTTGAGAATCGCAGCTATTCGATGGCGCGCTCGATGACTGTGACGCACGACGGCCCTCTCTTCACC
>JBBRLC010000094.1:0-5783 GCA_038231595.1 Candidatus Nanopelagicales bacterium
GAAAGTGAACTAGGCCTTCTTGGTCTCCCAGAAGATTGCGGCGATCTCGTCAATCTTGGCCAGCAACTCGTCTGCCACAGCAACGTCTTGGGTGCTCTTGGTTCCGGCGGCACCGGCCAACTTGGTTGCATCGTTGAACAGACCATGCAGTTGTGGGTACTTCTCGAAGTGCGGTGCCTTGAAGTAGTCAGTCCAGAGCACCCAGAGGTGCTCTTTCACCATGGTGGAACGCTCCTCTTTGATGGTGACCGCGCGTCCTTGGAAGTCGTGGTCATCAGACGCGGCGTACTTCTGCATGCATGCCTTCACCGACTCTGCCTCGATTCGGGCTTGGGCCGGGTCATAGACGCCGCACGGCAAATCACAATGCGCGTGGACGGTCGTGCGCGGAGCGAGGAATCGTGAAACGAGAGGGGCAGGCATGTATCGCACCTTTCATCAGCATGAGAGTGAACGTGATGACTCTGAGGACTCGACACTACTCTCACCCCTTGTGGTGGGCAGATGGAGTGGGGACGCCGCGGACGACCGTACGCCGAAGGGTAGGAGGCGTCTTCTTGGCCGTACCGGTCGCGTTGCGGTCGACGGTGACAGCATGCTCCCGACGTTGCGATCGGGGGATTGGCTTGTCGTGCGCTGGGATGCCGTCGTGGCGGTAGGAGATCTCGTCGTTGTGCGCCGACCGGACCGACCCGAGTTGCTGCTCGTGAAGCGAGTCACACGAATCGCAGCCCACAGCTATTGGGTGGAAGGTGACAACCCAGCTGCCAGCGATGATTCGCGACTCTTCGGTGCTGTCCGTGCTACCGATGTTTTGGGTCGAGTCTTGGGGCGGTATTGGCCGGATCCGGCCGGGTCGACCCGTATTTCGCGGCGCCCGGACTAGGGTCGGCAGTCATGTTCGCCGTAACTGCGTCGCGCATCAACGCTGAGAATCCACTCGCCGGGCTCGAACTCGGCGAGCGCCCCGAGCCGATCGTCCCGGAAGGTTGGACAATCGTCCGGGTCAAGGCAGCGAGCCTCAATCATCACGATCTCTGGACCCTGCGTGGAGTGGGTATCAGGGCGGAGCGGTTGCCCATCGTGCTCGGGTGTGACGCCGCCGGAATCGATGACCAAGGCAATGACGTCGTCGTTCATGCCGTAATCGGCGACGTTGCGGCCGGTGGGGGGGATGAGACCCTCGATCCAGGCCGTTCACTGCTTTCGGAAGTGTACGACGGAACGTTCGCAGATCTTGTCGCCGTTCCTCGGCGCAACCTCGTGCCCAAACCCGAGTCCTTGACGTGGGAAGAGGCCGCCTGTCTTCCCACTGCATGGCTCACGGCGTACCGCATGCTCGCCACGCGATCGGGGCTGCGTCCGGGTGACACAGTGCTAGTCCAAGGCGCGGGCGGCGGTGTCGCAACTGCGTTGCTCTCCCTGGCGCGAGTAATGGGATTGCGTGTTTGGGCTACGTCGCGTGACGAGGAAAAGCGTTCTCGCGCAATTGATCTCGGTGCCCATGAGGCGTTTGCGTCCGGTGCGCGACTGCCCGAGCGGGTCGATGCCGTGATGGAAACCGTGGGTGAAGCGACGTGGAGCCACTCGCTGAAATCGCTCAAGCCCGGCGGGCGGGTGGTGGTCTCTGGGGCAACGAGCGGATCAAATCCACCGGCCGATCTGAGTCGCATCTTCTTCTTGCAGTTGTCAGTCGTTGGTTCCACGATGGGCACTCGAGTAGAACTAGAAGCACTGATTGAGTTGTGCGATGCAACCGGCGTACGACCATTGATTGACCACACTCTAGAAATGACGGCTGCGAGAGAAGCCTTCGATGCGTTGGCCCACGGGGATGTATTTGGCAAGATCGTGCTCACGCGCTGACCGTTGAAGCGCTGAACAACGCGGAGGCTGATCCATCACCGCGATGAGGGTTGCGGACTAATCCTCCGGGTGATCGTCGAGGCGGGCGAGCCAAGTGGCGAGCCGCTCGATCGAAGTTTCGAAATCGGGGTTGAGGTCAACAAAGTCCCGGAGGCGCTCGGCCACCCAATAGAGGGTGACTAACTCATCGCCGCGGCGCGCTTCGAGTTCTTCAATACCCCGGTCGGTGTCATACATCGCGGTGATCTAACCGAGTGCTTCAACGACGAGGGCGGCTTGTTCCTTTTCGTACACCTTGTGCGATCCCACCGAAGGTGCCGCGAGGGCTGGGCCCGACACGCGGCGCATCGTTCGACCCTCGAAGCGCTCGGCGAGGTGCTCGGAGAGGTTGAGCGCTACAAAGGGCCAAGCGCCTTGGTTGGCGGGTTCCTCCTGAACCCAGACGAATTGCGCGTCGCGGGGAAATGTTCCCAACACCGCGGCCAACTCTTCGAGGGGAAGTGGATAGAGCCGCTCAAGGCGAACGACGGCGACGTCGTTGCGCTGCGCCGCTGCGCGACCCGCCAATAGGTCGTAGGTCACTTTGCCCGAGCAGAGCAGGACCCGGCGTACGCCAGCGGGGTCAACCGAGTCGTCGCCGATGACGGGACGGAAAGTTCCCGCTGTGAAGTCCTCACGCGTGCTCGTCGCTGCCTTCAAACGCAACATCGACTTCGGAGTCATCACGATCAGGGGCTTGTGATGTGGGGCGAGTGCCTGCCACCGCAGAAGGTGGAAGTACGAAGCTGGGGTGGAAGGCATGGCCACCGTCATGTTGTCCTGCGCGCACAACGTGAGGAATCGCTCAGGCCGCGCCGATGAGTGATCTGGGCCCTGTCCTTCCGAGCCGTGGGGGAGCAGCAGAGTGACTCCGGAGAGTTGGCCCCACTTCTGCTCGCCGGCGGAGATGAATTCGTCGATGATCGTTTGGGCGCCGTTGGCAAAGTCCCCAAATTGCGCTTCCCACATCACCAGCGATTCAGGCCGAGCGACTGAGTAGCCATACTCGAACCCCATCGCCGCGTATTCGCTCAGCAGCGAGTCGTATGCGAAGAAGATCCCCTGCCCGTCACCCAGGTGCGACAACGGCGTGTATTCGGCGCCGGTTTTGCGGTCCACGATGACGGCGTGACGCTGACCGAAAGTGCCGCGTCGGCTGTCTTGCCCGGCCAAACGGATGGTCCGACCTTCGAGCAGAAGCGATCCGAGGGCGAGCGTCTCACCCATACCCCAGTCAATGGTTCCGTCCTCGACCATCTGCGCACGGCGCTGCAGTTGCGGCGCGAGTCGGCTATGAACGGTGAAGGTGTCTGGAAGCGAGACCTGCGAGTCGACGATTCGCTTAACGACATCGTCGCTGATCGCTGTTGTCACCGTCGCCGGGAACGGAGCTTCGACCGTGGTCGCGACCGACTCGCTCGGCTGGGACAGGACTTCGCGGGTTTCCTTGAAAACTCGCTCAAGTTCGTCTGAATAGTGTTTGAGGGCTTGCTCGGCTTCCTCCACCGTGATGTCACCACGGCCGATCAGCGCCTCCGTATAGAGCTTGCGAGCGGAGCGCTTCTTGTCGATCAATTCGTACATCATGGGTTGAGTCAGCGAGGGGTCATCGGCTTCGTTGTGTCCGCGGCGTCGGTAGCACAACATGTCGACTACAACGTCTTTGTTGAACGCCTGCCGAAATTCAAACGCGAGGGCAGCCACGCGTACGACGGCTTCAGGGTCGTCACCATTAACGTGGAAGATCGGTGCTTGCACCATCCGCGCGACGTCGGTGCAGTAGACGCTTGAGCGACTCGCCTCGGGGGCCGTCGTGAAACCCACTTGGTTATTGACGACGACGTGCATCGTGCCGCCAGTGCGGTAACCGCGGAGTTGGGACAAGTTCAGTGTCTCGGTCACGACGCCTTGGCCGGCGAAAGCGGCGTCCCCATGCATCAAGATCGGCAGCACCGAGAACGCCATCTTCTTGTCGAGCATGTCTTGTTTCGCTCGGACGATCCCCTCAAGCACCGGGTTCACCGCTTCAAGATGCGATGGATTCGCAGCGAGATACACCTTGCACTCGGCGCCAGAGTCGGCGGTGAACGTGCCTTCGGTCCCGAGGTGGTATTTCACATCCCCAGAGCCCTGAACCGACCCCTCAACCTCGTAGTTTCCTTCGAACTCGCGGAAGATCTGGGTATAGGACTTGCCGGCGATGTTGGCCAACACGTTGAGGCGACCGCGGTGAGGCATGCCGATGCACACCTCGTCGAGCCCAGCCTCCGCGGCGTCGCTGAGGATCGCGTCGAGCAGTGGGATGACTGACTCGCCACCCTCAAGTGAGAATCGCTTCTGACCGACGTACTTGGTCTGCAAGAACGACTCAAAAGCTTCTGCCGCATTGAGTTTGCGCAGAATGCGCAGTTGCTCTGCTGCTTGGATCTTTGTCTGCGGCACCTCAACGCGTTCTTGGATCCACCGACGTTGTTCGGGATCTTGGATGTGCATGTATTCGACCCCAATTGTGCGGCAGTACGCGCCGCGAAGTACGCCGAGGATGTCGCGCAACTTCATGAACGGTTTCCCGCCAAAACCACCAGTGGCGAATTCGCGATCGAGGTCCCACAGGGTCAAACCGTGCGACGACGTGTCGAGGTCGATGTGGCGGCGTTGGTGATATTCCAACGGGTCGGTATCGGCCATCAGGTGACCGCGGACCCGAAATGCATGAATCAATTCGTGGACTCGTGCGGTCTTGTCGATGTCGTCGTCGTGAGACGTCGCGATGTCCGAGGCCCAACGAATTGGCTCGTACGGAATCCGAAGCGAACGGAAAATCTCGTCGTAGAAGTCGTATTCACCGAGCAGTAGCCCGTGAACCCGCCGCAGGAAATCGCCGGATTGAGCGCCTTGGATGATGCGGTGGTCGTAGGTCGATGTCAGCGTAAGAATCTTGCTAATCGCATGTCGGGCAATGGTTTCCGGCGCCGCGCCTTGCCACTCTGCGGGGTAGTCCATGGCGCCAACTCCGATGATGACGCCTTGTCCCACCATGAGACGTGGGACTGAATGGACGGTGCCAATCGTCCCCGCGTTGGTGAGGCTGATGGTCGTGCCGGCGAAGTCATCGACGGTGAGTTTGTTGGCGCGGGCCTTGCGAACGAGATCCTCGTACGTCGCCCAAAACATCGCAAAGTCCATCGACTCGGCCCCGCGAATGCTCGGAACGAGCAGTTGGCGCGTGCCGTCGGGCTTCGGGAGATCAATCGCGAGGCCTAGTCCAATTTGGTGATGCTTGATGATCGCTGGCCTGGCGTCGATCTCGACGTACGCGACGTTCATCTCTGGCATCGCGTGCAGCGCGCGCACCACGGCGTACCCGATGAGGTGGGTGAAGGAGACCTTGCCGCCGCGCGACCGTGCGAGGTGATTGTTGATCACGATGCGTTGGTCGATAATGAGCTTGGCGGGAACTGCGCGGACACTGGTTGCGGTGGGGACCGCGAGACTTGCTTCCATGTTGGTCACGACGCGCGACGCTGTTCCCTTGATCGGGAACGTCTCTGAACTCGGTGCGGCGGCGGTAACCCTTTGCGTCGGTGCTGCCGCCGGGACCGGTGGGGAGGATGTCGAACCACGAGGGCCCCGAGGGGCACCTTGATCGCTCGAAGTCGAGGCAACGGCAGCGGCGGGGACCAGTGGCGTTGGAGATGGGGTTACGCGGGTGTCGATGAGGGGAGTCGCGGCCAGGGCTGCGGCTTGACCGACTGCCTCGACCGTCTCCGCCGCTCGTGCGGCACCCATGTCGGTGGGTTGGTAGTCCTCGAAGAAGTCCCACCAGGCCGGATTAACCGTTGATTTGTCCTGCAGATACTGCTGATACAGCTCGTCCA
>JBBRLC010000095.1:0-5770 GCA_038231595.1 Candidatus Nanopelagicales bacterium
ACCTCAACGCGCTGGGCGAGTCCGGGTTTTTGTCAGTGACCCCAGGCGGAACGCCGGCCCTACCCGCCTCGCCGATGGCCGATCTCAGTGCCGGCTTCCAGGCCGTCATCGCAGTTCTTGCCGCACTCCGGGCGCGCGACCTCGGCCTCCCTCTCGGCGAACTCTCCATTTCAATGACCGACGCTGCGATGGGACTGCTTGGTCTCGCCGAAGGTGCGTACATCGCTACCGGTGAAACACCGAGACCAGGCGATCCGGATCTCGGTGGATACCTGACCGGCGCCCTCGCGTGCTACGACGTCTACGAATGCGCGGACCGCGCCTGGGTCACCGTTGCCGCGATCGAACCAAAGTTCTTCGCCAACTTGCTCAACGGGCTTGGGCTGGACGTCGAACTGTGGGCGTCGCGGCAGCGAGATTCGGGCGCCCAATCTGAGTTGCGGCTGTTGATCGCGCAACAATTCGCGACTCAACACCTCGACCATTGGCTCTCGACATTCGATGGCCTCGAAGCATGTGTCGGGCCCGTATACAACGTCGATGAGGCGTTTCGGCAAGCCGTACGCCGAGGCCGAGTGGCGCTTACCACGGTCCGCACACGGGACGGTGAACCAACCGACGTGGTGCGGGCAGTGCCCTGGTTCGCTTCTGCGCCGACACCCCGCCCCCCAAAGCTCAGCGCCCCAGAACTCGGCGAGCACAACGACGAGGTCCTCGCCGAGAGGTCCGCTCCAAAACCCCCTCCGCCGAGTCTGGACTTAGAGACCCAACACCAGCCCGAATGAGGGCCGTAAGTCCAAACTCGGTGAGAGCGGGGGAAAGTGTCGGAGGGGGGTTCTAGCGTCGCAGTCACGAAAGCGAAAGCCGAGTGCCCGGCGGTGGGAGCCACGATGATCATCGATTGCCAGAGCTGCGAAGTACGCGAGATCCATTGCGCTGATTGTGTTGTGACGGCGTTGCTCGGCCATCAGCCGATGGTCGGGGACGACGCAGTTGATCTTGACTATGCCGAGCAAGTGGCGCTCGGCGTCCTGGCTGAGTCCGGTCTGGTGTCCCCACTACGACTGATCCCCGTCCGAAAATCGGTTGAACAGGATCTCAAGCCCCGAAAGTCGGATCCGAGTCAATCGGATCCTGGCACCTGGAGAGTGGGGTAGGGTCGTCTGCGGGTGTTCGGAGTTTGGCACGCCGGTGTCACCGACCCCACCGCCGAGTTCGACCAAAACCAGACTTGCGTACGTCAGCGAGCGAGGTCCAAGTTGGAGCCGGGGACCCACAGTTCCCATTGGGGCGAATCGGGTGGTAGGCCTCGCGGCTGGCTGCTCGTAGGGCGACCTTCCCCGTCCGAGCCCGTCAGCTCACCCGGTAGGCGGTTGCGGAGAAGGAGACCGCCTTCGTGGCGACCACACAACGACGTACCCACGTCGGCGTACGCGCGCTTCTTGCCGGTGTTCTCACCCTTTCCACGGTGGGCGCCGGTTTCGTCTTGTTCGACGGCGGTGCTCAGGCCCAGCCTCGCAAGACGATCGCCCAAGTCGAGGCCGAGGTGCAGTCCCTTGAAGAGGACGCTTCCAATGCGACCGAGCAATACCTCGGTGCGAGCGAAAAGCTTGTCGCCATCAACCGCAAGCTGGCCGCACTACGAACCCGGATCAAGGCCGCCGAAGCCAAGCTCGGCGTTGTCTCCCAAAGTTTGAACGCGATCGCCGCCGCCACCTACCGAAGCGGTGGCATCGACCCGTCGCTGCAGTTGCTCCTCTCCGCCGATCCGCAGGCGTACCTCACCCAAGCTGCTGTCCTTGACCAAGTAGCCGCCGGCCAAGCGTCGGTGCTGCGCCGAACAGAAGCGTTACGTCTCGATCTCGCTCAAGCTAAAGCCGCGTTGGCTCAGCAGCAGCAAGCCGCTCGCGACGTCGCGGCCGAAATGCGCGACCACAAGGCCACCGCCGATTCCAAGTTGGCAGCAGCAAACGCGGTTCTTGGCTCGTTGAAGGCCGATGAGCGGGCTCGAATCGCCAAGGCCGGCGAGGCACGTCGACTCGCTGGAATCCGCGCGAGTCGGGCTCGGGCAAAGGCAGTCAGCAACAGCAGCAACAGCAACAGCGGCGATAGTGGCAGCGGTCCCGCTTACAACGGTCCGGCGTCAGGTCGCGCCCGCATCGCCGTCGAGTACGCCTTGGCCCAAGTCGGCGACAACTATGTCGCCGGTGCGTCGGGTCCCAATTCCTTTGACTGCTCCGGACTCACACTGGCGGCGTGGCGCAGCGCCGGAGTCTCGTTGCCGCACTACTCGTACTCGCAGTACTCCTCGATCCGCCACATCAGCCGCAGCGAGCTTCGGCCCGGAGACCTGTTGTTCTACTTCGGTGGGAGCGCTCATCACGTCACCATCTATGTGGGCGGCGGCATGATGGTGAGTGCCTCGAATCCCCATGATGGCGTCGAACTCATCGCCGCATGGGGACCTTGGTACGGCGACCGCTACAGCGGTGCTGGCCGCGTGGTCGGATAGTCAGACTCGCCGGGGATCGACAACCGTCGCAGGAGCAAGGCGTTGACGGCCACGAGTACGGTCGATCCTGACATGAGTAGGGCACCTATCTCGGGGCTCAGGGTGATGCCCCACGGTTCGAGGACTCCAGCGGCGACGGGTAGGGCGAGAGCGTTGTATCCGATCGCCCACCCAAGGTTTTGACGCATCTTTCGGACCGTGCCACGACTGATTCTGATCGCAGCTGGGATGTCGAGCGGATCGGAGCGCATCAGCACAATATCTGCGGTGTCGATCGCCACATCGGTGCCAGCGCCGATCGCGATGCCGACGTCGGCTTGTGCGAGTGCGGGTGAATCGTTGACACCGTCACCGACCATCGCGACCAGTCCGTGACTAGCTTGTCGTTGTTCGACTGCAGCGGCTTTGTCAGCCGGTAGGACGTCTGCGAAAACGTCGCTGATGCCTAGTTGCTCGGCGATTCGGGCTGCAGTGGCGGCGTTATCACCTGTCAGCATGACCGGGGTCACGCCGAGCGTGCGTAGATCGGCGACGCTGGCCGCTGATGTATCGCGGACTGCGTCAGCCACGCCAAGTACGCCGCTGGCTCGGTGATCTACCGCGACGGCGACCACCGTGCGTCCGCCGGTAGAAACGGCGTCGATGACCGAGGCGAGTGGGCCGAGTTCGACCTTCTCCCGATCCATGAGTCTGCGGTTTCCGATGGCGACTCGGTGATTCTCGACGATCGCTACGGCACCGTGTCCGGGGATGGTGTCGAATGATTTTGCCGAGGCTTTGGCAATCTGACGTGCTTCGGCATATTCGACGACCGCCTTAGCGACCGGGTGTTCAGATTCAGCTTCGACGGCCGCGGCGAGTCGCAACAATTCCGTCTCGTTCACGCCGTCGGCGAGGTGAATTTCCACTACTTCCGGTTGCCCTTTGGTCAAAGTGCCGGTCTTGTCCATCACGACTGTCCTGACCGACGCCAAGGCTTCAAGGGCTGAGGCGTTCTTGAACAAGACGCCTCGTTTCGCGCCGAGTCCCGTCCCCACCATGATCGCCATTGGTGTCGCGAGTCCGAGTGCATCTGGGCAGGTGATGACCACGACGGTGATCGCGAACAACATGGCTTGATTCACGCTGCGATCGCCGATGGTGACCCAGAAGAGAAACGTGAGCAAACCTCCGATCAATGCGACCAGCACAAGCCAAAATGCCGCACGATCGGCAAGTCGTTGACCCGGTGCCTTCGAGTTCTGTGCCTGTTGAACCAGATTCGCGATCTGTGCCAAAGCCGTGTCTCGACCGACTTTCGTCGCGCGAATCCGAAGCGTCCCGTTGCGGTTGATGGTGGCTCCGATGACGTTGCTTTCCGGGCCTTTGTGGACCGGGAGACTCTCGCCGGTTACGAGGGACTCGTCGACTTCGGACTCACCGTCGATGACGACTCCGTCGACGGGGATCTTCGCTCCTGGTCGTACCAGAAGCAGATCCCCAACGATCACCTCCGAGGTCGGTATTTCGAGTTCCTCGTCGTGACGAAGCACGATCGCCATGGGCGGAGTGAGGTCAAGCAGGCTTCGGATTGCATTGCTGGCACCACTTCGTGCGCGCATTTCCAGCCAGTGACCGAGCAGCACGAAAGCCGACAGGACTGCAGCCGCTTCGAAGAACACGTCGCTACCACCGGAGACGGTGACGACGACCGAGTAGAGCCAACCAGTGCCCACCCCGACGGCTACCAACACCATCATGTCCAGCGTCCGTGCGCGCAGCGCTTGGACAGCGCCGGTGAAGAACATCCGATCGGCGTAAAAAATCACCGGAAGCGACAGCAGGAGTGAAAACCAATTGTCGGAGAGTCCAAACGGGGCAGGCGCTGACCATTTCAACACCTCCCGCCCGATCGGGGCGTAGAGCAGGATCGGGACCGAGAGCACCGCGGCCACAATGAAACTGTTTCGCATCGCGCGTACGTGGTCTGACATGTCACCGTCGGCGGCGTGAGTTGCGTGCCCCTCATGACCAGGTGGGGACGTAGGGTCCACATCTTCGCCGTGATCGGTCTCCGCGTGGACCAGATGAATCGGGAGGCTTTCCCCACCGCACTGACATCCCGTCTGATTCACCCAGCCCGTCAAAGTAGGCACATCGGTGATCGCAGGGTCGTACAAGACCGTTGCTGTCTGAGACGTCCAATTCGCGGTTGCCTCGAATACGCCCGCAACCCGACCAAGCGCGGCAGTAATCGCAGCCTGCCCCGACGGACACGAGATCCCTTCAACGGTCAACACTGCCGTACGCGACACCGTGCGAGTCGGGGAATCATCGGATCTCGTCACTGTGTTCCTCTCACGGCGATCGTGGTCGATCCATCGAGCCCTGAGTCGCGGGACCCGAGTCGCGGGGCCTGAGTCGCGGGGCGCCTTATGATGAGATCATCTCGGTTTGCCCGCGCGAGATATCGTGAATTGTCCAAAGAGCCATCGAAGTCCGATGTTGGAAGGAGACGGAAGGTGCGTAGTCAGGCGAATCGAACTCGTTTGTCGCTACATCTCCGTCTGTTTTTCGCGCTGTTGACCTTTGCTGCTCTCACAGCCATGCACTCCGTCGCAGCAGCTCCAGTGGCGATTGACTCTTCATCGAGAACCACCACGATGAGTCACCCGGCCAGTCCGGGAGTCGTTGCCCCCCGGGCAGACATGGCAGCGTTGATCACGCCAATGGTCGCGCCGGCGGCGCCCGAGATAGTCCAAGCCCTTGCCCCTGGTTCCGATGTGCCCATGCCCAGCCACGGAAATCACGTGGTTGCGACCTGCGCGGCGATCCTCACAAGTTTGTTGGTCCTGGCTCTTCTGTTCCTAGTCCGCCCTTGGGAGCGGCTCAGAGACGTTGCGGCTCAAAAAACTTCCATTCTTACGGTGCTCGGAACAAGTCTGTTCAGACCCCCGGATCTGAGCCTGCTTCAACTCAGTCGAACCTGAACGACATCTTCGTCATGCGAATCGCTGACGCTGCACGGCCACCCGATCTCACGAGCGCCTATGCGCATCCTCTCTCCACTATCGCGGTCCTCAATTCACCGACTTCATTTGCACCCCGAAAGGTCAATCCACCATGCGTACACACCAAAAAATCGGAGTCGCGATTGCGATCTCCTTAAGCACCGTGTTGCTCAGCGCTTGTGGCTCCACGACGAACTCGAACACTCCCGACTCCACCAATGGCCATGACATGTCTGCGACGCCACCCGATGGCGCAATGGGCAACCAC
>JBBRLC010000096.1:0-5756 GCA_038231595.1 Candidatus Nanopelagicales bacterium
GAGGGAGGGTCAATTGACGACGTACGCCGTGAACCATTGGATCCGTCCAAATGAAAGTACGCATCGGTTCAATAGAGACTGACGGAACTCCCTTTCACGCAGAAAAGCGCGACGCGGCTGCGACGGCGGGTCAGTGACTGGGGTTAGTAGCGGGATCCGGCGGGGGCGGGGAGGGCGTCGAGGGTTTGCTGGTCTTCCGCGGAGAGCGCCAGGTCCCCCGTGGCCGCATTCTCGATGAGGCGCGACACTTTTTTGGTACCCGGGATCGGTACGACATTGGGGCCTTGGGCGAGTACCCAGGCAAGCGCGACTTGCGCCGGCGTCGCCCCGAGCCGGTTGGCTATCGCGCGTATGGAATCGACGAGGGTCTCGTTCATTGTCATCGCCTCAGGAGAAAAGCGAGGCAACGTGGACCGGAAATCGTCGTCGGCAAATCGTCGGCCTGTCATGGCGCCGGTGAGAAAGCCGCGGCCCAAAGGAGAAAAAGCGAGGAATCCGACGTCATTGGCCCGACACCACGGCAGTACGTCGCTGACCCATTCCCGAGTCCACAGCGACAACTCACTTTGAACTGAGGTGACCGGATGTATCGCGTGGCATCGCTGCAATTCATCCAGGGTGACTTCAGACAGGCCGATCGTTCGTACTTTTCCTTCGTCGACCAGCCCGGCAAAAGTCGACCACGATTCTTCGATCGGCGTGTGGGGATCGACGCGATGCAGTTGATAAAGATCGATCGTTTCGATACCGAGTCGACGCAATGAGCCATCGCACGATTCACGGATGTACGCCGGAGACGCGTTGCGACCGTGATTAAAATCCGGCGACGTCACCACCCCACACTTCGTGGCGACGACCGCCTCATCGCGACGATTGCGTAACGCGCGACCGACGAGTTCTTCGTTCGTATACGGTCCATAGGCATCGGCGGTGTCCAAGAGAGTCACACCGACATCCAAGGCTCGATGGATGACGTCAATCGATGACGCGTCATCTTGTTCGGCCTGGTCGTAGGCGAACGTCATCCCCATACAACCCAGACCGATCGCACCGACATCCAAGCCGGACCTGCCAAGTGTGCGTGTCTGCATCCTTGGAGGCTAGCGGTGACTCCGCTCGGACTGGCGGGTACGGTCGCGCGCGTGACCGAACCGACCATCATGCTTCCGTGGATTGATCACCGCACCGTCCTCGGTGGAGCAACCGACGACGTCGGTGTGGCGGTCTACGACGGATCGACGCCGCCGTCGGATGACGAACTGCGTGCCATCGAGTTCTACGTGCCGCCGTACATGGCCACCGCTCACACCTTTGAGCTGATGGGAAGCATGCCGTCGTTGCGTGCGGTCCAAACCCTGACCGCCGGGGTCGACAATGTCTGGTCGCATCTCCCGCCGGACGTACGGCTCCACAACGCGGCCGGGGTGCACGACGCGAGTACTGCGGAGCTCGTGGTCGGCTTGATCATCGCCAAACTGCGCCGACTCGACGATTTCGCCAGAGCGCACGAAACGGGGGACTGGCTGTATGGACGCTTCGATGCGTTGGCCGATAAACGCGTGCTCATCGTCGGGTACGGCAACGTCGGCCGCGCTGTCGAGCAGCGGCTCGGTGGGTTCGAAGTAGCCATCACGCGTGTTGCGCGTCACGCTCGCACCACCGAGGACGGCCAGGAAGTCCACGGCTTCGCGGATCTCCCCGACCTCCTCCCGTCCGCCGATGTCGTGGTGGTCGTGGTTCCTCAGACCAGCGACACGGTGGGCATGGTGGACCGCGAATTCCTGAGCCGAATGAAAGATGGAGCGCTTCTCGTCAACGCCGCACGCGGCCCCGTCGTCGTGACCGATGACCTTCTCGCCGAACTGCAGACGCAACGACTTCGTGCCGCTCTCGATGTCACCGACCCCGAGCCGCTGCCGTCTGACCATCCGCTGTGGCACGCGCCGGGTGTCCTCATCAGCCCCCATGTTGGTGGCAATACCTCGGCGTTCTTGCCGCGGGCGTACCGCCTTGTCGCCGCGCAATTGCACCGCTACCTCGCCGGCGAAGAGATGCTCAACGAGGTGCTGCGCCCATGACCCGATGATCTGCGCGACCGATCACGTCCTAGGCTGAATCACATGAGCGATACCCCGGATCCCAAGCCGCGCAGCCGCGATGTCACTGACGGACTTGAGCGCGCAGCCGCGCGCGGCATGTTGCGCGCAGTAGGAATGGGCGACGACGACTGGGTGAAGTCCCAGATCGGTGTCGCGTCGTCATGGAACGAAGTCACGCCGTGCAATTTGTCCCTGGAGCGCCTTGCACATGCTGCAAAAAACGGCGTGCACGCGGCCGGCGGATTTCCGCTTGAGTTCGGCACGATCTCCATCTCCGACGGAATCTCCATGGGTCATTCGGGAATGCACTACTCGCTGGTGTCGCGTGAAGTGATTGCAGACTCGGTGGAGACGGTCTTCGAAGCCGAACGCCTCGACGGCGGCGTACTTCTCGCCGGTTGCGACAAGTCCGTACCCGGCATGTTGATGGCCGCGGCGCGTCTGGACATTGCGGCGGTGTTCTTGTACGCCGGGACGACCCTTCCAGGCAAACTGAATGGCAAGGACATCACCATCATCGACGCGTTCGAAGCAGTTGGCGCGTGCGCGCGTGGCCTCATCAGCCGCGACGAAGTCGATGCGATCGAGCGCGCCATCTGTCCCGGCGAAGGGGCGTGTGGCGGCATGTACACCGCCAATACGATGGCCAGTGCGGCTGAAGCCATGGGCATGTCGTTGCCGGGATCGGCCGCCCCGCCCGCGGTGGACCGACGCCGTGATGGTTATGCGCACCGTTCCGGGATCGCGGTCGTTGAATTGGTACGCCGAGGGATTACGACCCGCGACATCATCACGAAGGAGTCGCTGGAAAACGCGATCGCGATCTTGATGGCGCTTGGTGGTTCCACCAATGCCGTACTTCACCTCCTCGCCATCGCGCACGAAGCGCATCTGACCCTCGAACTCGATGACTTCAATCGAATCGGTTCGAAGGTCCCGCACCTTGCCAACGTGAAACCATTCGGGCGTTATGTGATGAGTGATGTTGATGCGGTCGGTGGCATTCCCGTGGTCATGAAGGCCTTGCTCGACGCGGGTCTGTTTCACGGCGACTGCCTCACCGTGACCGGGGAAACCGTCGCGCAGAACCTCGCGCACATCAATCCTCCAGATCCTGACGGGAAGATCATTCATGCGCTTGCAGAGCCGATCCATGCCAGTGGTGGTCTCTCGATTTTGCGAGGTTCACTAGCTCCCGAAGGTGCGGTCGTGAAGACGGCCGGCTTCGACACGGCGATCTTCGAAGGGACTGCGCGGGTCTTTGATGGAGAATCCGGCGCGATGGCAGCAGTTGAGGATGGATTGCTAGCCAAGGGCGACGTTGTGGTGATCCGTTACGAAGGCCCGCGAGGCGGACCGGGAATGCGGGAGATGCTCGCCGTCACCGCCGCTATCAAGGGCGCCGGATTGGGCAAGGACGTACTGCTACTCACCGACGGTCGATTCTCCGGTGGTACCACAGGTCTTTGCGTGGGGCACGTCGCTCCGGAGGCCAGCGATGGGGGACCGATTGCCTTCGTGCGCGAAGGGGACCGAATCCGCCTCGATGTCGACACCAAGACGCTGGACCTGCTTGTTGACGCCGACGAGCTAGCCCTGCGGCGAGCGGACTGGACGGCTCCAGCGCCCAAGCACTCGCGAGGGGTGTTGTCGAAGTACGCCAAACTGGTCGGATCGGCGGCGAACGGCGCGGTCTGCGACTAGCAGTGTTCCGCGACTAGTAAGACCGCGGTTACGCCCAGATAGCGGGCACCCGGCCTCCATAATCGGTTCGGTGGTGCTCAAGTTTGCCGCTGATGTGTCGAGATCACAACAACGATGGCCGAATCGACGTGGAATGACGTCGCCCGCCCAGCGGCTCAAGGGGCCACTGGACGAGCGACCTACGTACGCCTACTCGTCATCTTGATCCTGGCTCTCATCCCGGCGGCGGCGTTAAGCAACTGGCAACGTGTCGATGACGCAGGGCGTGGGCCTTTCATCGGATTGACCCTGGTCACCGCGTGCGCGACGCTGTCACTGGCATTCGCTGCCCTGGTAGGTGAACCTCGTCTTCGGCTTCCATGGGCTGCCTTGTCAATCGCGATGCTCATGAGTGCGGGAGTTCAGTCCGTTTCTGACCTGTCGTCGACCTCGGCCCAAACACTCTCTGCGTCGCTTCACTTCATCGGTCTCGGCGCGTGTGCGGTCGGCCTCGTCTGTCAGCCCGGTGTGAGGCGTTCAATCCGCGGATGGATGTCGCTGGCATTGGACGGGTGGCTTGTCGGCGGTTCACTTTTTGGCATTCTGTGGATGCGGGAAATCAGCCCAGTACGCCTCGATGCGCTGACACCAGGATTTCGGCTGCAGGCGACTTTGGTCATGATGGACTTTGCGGCCGTGTCGATCCTCGTCGGGCTCGCTCGCCGCGTCCCCGCGTCACGCGCAGCACCTGCCTGGGCGCTGGTCATCGCGGGCATTCTGATGGCCAACGGCGATTTCTATCGCACCTTCTTCAGCCCGGAATGGGGTGGACTCGGCAGGCCGGCGTACGTCGGTTCGTGGGCGATGGCGGCCATCTTGGTGGCCGCGATTCCTTGGTTCGGTGTTGGTCCGCCGTACGAAACTGCGCAGCCCGAACCACCGAATGCGCGCACTATTCGACTTCCGTACGTGCTCGTGGCGCTGACGTTCCTCGACTTCGTCATCCACGTGAGTTCCGGGCGCCCCGCCGATGGAGCGACGATCATCGTGGTGTTGAGCCTGATCGCGGCGCTTCAGATCAGCCTGATGTTGCTGGCGCGAGAGAACCAAACGCTCTACTCGCAAGTCGCCACTCAAGCCGAAGACTTTCGTGTCCGAGCCACCCGCGACTCACTGACCGGCCTGCCGAATCGGGAAGAGTTTTCCGGTCACGTCGAACGCGCGCTGAGTGGACCAGGACGCGAGCGCGTCGCGGTGCTGTTCGTGGACCTCGACGGATTCAAAGACGTCAACGACTCTTTCGGTCACCAGACCGGCGATGTTCTCCTGATCCAAACTGCTGACCGTCTCAGCGGCGTCGTACGCGAAGGAGACGTCGTCGCGAGATTTGGCGGCGACGAGTTCGTGTCACTGTTGGCGCACTGCACCGACGACGATGCGATCCGAGTCGCCGAGCGATTCCGCGAAGAACTGGCCCGGCCCTATCAAGTCGCC
The DNA here is from genome assembly GCA_038231595.1 of Candidatus Nanopelagicales bacterium. Taxonomy (GTDB): domain Bacteria; phylum Actinomycetota; class Actinomycetes; order S36-B12; family JBBRLC01; genus JBBRLC01. The sequence goes on from JBBRLC010000096.1 coordinate 5,277, forward strand.
GGTCGCGAACTCGTTGTTTCGGCCTCGATTGGTCTCGCCCGTCCAGGACCTACCGACGACGCCCACGATGCGTTGCGTAATGCCGACCTCGCGTTGTACCAAGCGAAAGCGGCTGGCCGCGACCGCGTCATGGTCTTTGAACCCTCCATGCATGCATCGGCCGTACGCCGCCTCGAAGGAGCTGCTCGGTTGCGTCGCACGCTTTCGGACGGTCGACTCAAACTGGCCTATCAGCCGATCGTGGATCTGCGCACGGGATCTATTCGCGGCATGGAAGCGCTGCTGCGATTCCACGATGGTGTTTTTGACGGTTGGACTGTGGCAGAAGCCGTTGCTGCCGCCGAAGAAAGCGGCCTGATCGTTCCCCTGGGACTGTGGGTGCTTAACGAGGCGATGACCCAGGTCGCGCAGTGGCGTGCGGTTGGGCTCGATGTCGCTGTCGCGATCAACGTGTCGGCGCGACAACTTGACGGCACTGAC
>JBBRLC010000097.1:0-5754 GCA_038231595.1 Candidatus Nanopelagicales bacterium
ACGCTCGTACTCGACAAACGTACTGATGCCACAGTCGATGTCGTACTTGGTGAAACGTTCACCGGTGTACTCGCCCAAGACGTGGTGACCAAGCAACTCGCCTCGCCCAGCGTCGGCCCGGCCCCTACCTGCAAGCCTCCGACCTAAGCCGCCTTCAGCGACAGTACGGCGACGCTGGAACTTCCAACCAGAGAAGCGGGTGCGGCTCAGCGGTCGATGGCTGCTCGCGGGCGAGAACATGACGCGCTCGGCGGGCTGTCTGCGCAGTCGAGACCGCGACTGTCGGCACGGACTTAGGAAAGAACAAGCCCCACAGCAACATCCAGGTAACCACGGCCGGGAAGAACGCAACGATGCCCCTGGTTGCTTGAGAAACACCAGCACGTATCCAGCCCGGGACATCTGCGCGACCCGACCGGCAATCATTTGATTCAGCTTCACCGGTGTCACATCCGCCCACACCCGAATCGTCGTTCAGATTCGCGTACTCAAAAACGGGGGTGCCGTCATCGCCGATGAGAACTTCGCCGAAGTGGCTCAAGTTGTTCAATGCCTGCAGAGCAGCGGGGTTCGTGAAGACCAACCAGACGTCTTGCTGGCTGCTACCGGTGTTTGATGAAGTTGCCCGGCAGCGCCTGAGTCCCCCGGTCGTAATCGGGCTGCACGTGAACCTAGCGACGACCGGGCTCGCGTCATCGACGCAGGGTCAGAGCAACCCGGTCGTGGTCCCCGAGCGCGCCGTCCTCGATCAGCGCCACCCAGCCTCCGCGGCGTAGCACGGCCTCGATGAGTTCGTCGACGGCGTCATCGAGGACGTCTGGGTGATCGCGGTCGGCAGCGGGGCTGAGGAGCTCTCCGCTTGCATCGACTCGGGCAGGGTAGAAGTAGCCCTCCTCGACTGCGAGCATCTCGGGTCGTTCGGCGTGTGCGGCCATCCACGCGGAGGCGATGCCGGACACGGCTCGACCAGCGCTGACTCGCTCGTCGAGCAGGTCGAGTGCCTCCTGCTGACGGGATCGCAGGTAGGCCTGCAATACCGGCCGGATCCGCGGTGTGAGATCGGCGGCAGGTGCCGTGATCAGGCTCCCGTTCACGCTCCCGGCCAGCCTCGACAGATTCTGCGAGAGGTCACGGAACTCCGCCAACTCGCGTTGAGTCCCCACTAGGACCAAAGGGGCGGGGTGGACCCTCAGGTAGGTCCCCAATGCACGGTCGACGTCCCGATAGAACGAGCGGCGCCCTCGCCCCGCGACGGTCGATCGTCGCTCGTTCTTCTGCGCCTCCGCCGCCAGTCGGGGGAATGCGCGTCCGGCCACGGGGCGCAACTCGTCGCCCATCCCCTCGAGCAGCCGGGCTTCGTGCTGGCTCAGCAGGAGTGCAACGTGGCGGGGAGTGCGGTGCAGAGCACGCACCAAGTCGCGCGTGGCGAATGTCGGATCAACGACCACCCGGTCCACCACAGGGATGTCGAGGTACATCACTTTTCTCGTGTCCGCCGACGCGAAGACCGCAATGGCCTGCGTCGTAGCGCCCCGAACAGCACCTTCGACGAGATCGCGTAGCGGCGCGAAAACAGTGTCGTGGACATCTGGGAGCGACTCGGCGTCCAGTCGCATGTGTGCTTCGAGTGCAAGCCCTCTGAGCTGATCAGCCTCCGCCGGCAACATGTGAGCTGACGGCGTGGTCGACATCAGCAGCGAAACTGCCGGGTAGTTCTCGATGGCCTGGATCAGCGTGACTTCGCTGGGAGTGGGCGTCTTGGGACGTCGGGCGTCCCGGGGGCTGGTGGCGATGGGAGTGCTCATGTGATTACTCCGGTGGGTTTGATGGGACGGGATGGGATGGGACTGGATGGGGGACGGAGCGGGTGGGCTGGGTGCCGGTTCGGTGATGCCACCGGTCCTGCTTCTGGTCTGCCGGGGGGTCAGCGTTTGCGCCAGGAGCGAATCGCGGAGATGCCTCGGTTGGCGAGGCGTTTCAACGGGTCCAGCACGCGCTCTGCCCAGACGTACTCGGATGCGAGAACCACGAGGCCGAGCATGATTGCCGCCCAGCCGGGGCCGGGGAGGACGAGCATGGCAGCGCCGGCGACGACGAGCGTGAGTCCGACGGTCAGCACCACGACCTTGAGCCCGAGGTGGGTCGTGGGCCTCCTCCTCGCCCACTCGCGGGCGCGGAGGTGGGCCCTCGCTCGCGGCGGGGCGCCGTGGGCGGGCGCGGTGTCAGTGCCCGGCATGGTGGACCTCTCGGTCCCCGACCGTCCGGACGTCGAGGACGCGGCACCGCCAGGTGGCCGACGGTCCGTGGACGGTCACGGTGCGGCCGATGCCCGCACCGAGGATGGCCCGCGACAGCGGCGACGCGGCTGAGATGCGCTCATCATCGAGGAACGCCTCGACCGGGTGCACGGGGCGAACCCATTGATCGACGCCACCGGCGAGCCCGATGAGGACGCGGCTGCCCAGCTCGACGTCGCCCGAGCCACTTGGCACCGCCGATCCCGACGTCGCGAGCACGTGGTCGAGCCAGTCGGCCTGGCCCATCAGTCGCTCGTACTCGGCGGTGTGGCGCTCGTCGCGCTCCCGGTCGACGAGCAGGGGCACCAACCCCGGGACGAGATCTTCGCGCAGGTGGCGTAGCCGCTCGGCCATGAGGAGCCGGCCGTCGGGGGTCAGCGTCACGGCGCTGCGGTCCTCCCCGGCGTGAGCATCACGACGTGCCCTCATCGATGTGCTGCGGGGTCGTCGGTCGGAGCTGATAGTGCTCATTCGGAACCTCCGGTTGCGGTGGGGTGGGCGGGCTCGGGGGACGGGGGTGCGGGAGCGAGTGGAAGGGGGACGGGTGTGGAGCCAACGTCGGGTCGCGTGGCCCGCAGGCTCGCGACGATCGAGACGGTGATCACCGTGACGACGACGCCGAGCGACACCAGCGTGGGGACGTGCCAGAGGTCGGCAAGCAGCATCTTCGCGCCGACCCATACGAGCACGACCGCGAGGCCTAGCTTGAGGTGGACGAACCGGTCCACGAGGTCGGCGAGGAGGAAGAAGAGCGCGCGCAAACCGAGTATTGCGAATGCGTTGCTCGTGAACACCAGGAAGGGCTCCTGCGTCACCGCGAATATCGCCGGGATCGAGTCGACGGCGAAGACGATGTCGCTGACTTCGACGAGCACGAGCACGGTCAGCAACGGAGTCGCGAGCAGGCGACCGTTGTGCCGGACCCAGAACGCCGCACCGTGGTAGTCCGGTGTAGTGGGCACGAGCCGCTGGAACAGACGCACCACCCGGCTGTCGGCGGGGTCGGGGTGCTCATGACGGCTGCGCGCCATGCGCCACCCGGTGAGCACCAGGAAGGCGCCGAACACGTACAAGACCCAGCCGGCGCTCGCGATGAGAGCCGATCCGGCGCCGATGAAGATCCCGCGGAACAACAGGGCTCCAACGACGCCGAGGAACAGCACCCGGTGCTGGAACTCGCGCGGCACCGCGAAGTAACTGAAGATGATCGCGAAGACGAAGACGTTGTCGACTGCGAGCGTCTTCTCGATGAGATAGCCGGCGTAGTACTGCGAGCCGTACTCGGCGCCGAACTGCCACCAGACGACGGCGCCGAACGCCAGGCCCAGCGTCACCCAAACGGCGCTCCACGCCGCGGCCTCCCGGACGGAAACGACGTGGGCGTGCCGGTGTGCGACGAGGTCGACGGCGAGCATCGCGAGGATGACGCCGAGGACGGCAATCCAGGCCCACAGGGGTACGAACACAGAAAAGACCTCCGACTCAAGGGCGCGTCAGCGCCGTTTATCGAAGGTCTCCCACCGCCGCGTCCGGAGGCGCGACCCACCGTGCCGGACACCGGCCTCAGGGACGGTGTCGTGATGACGACACGATAGCTAGGGGGTACTCCCCTTGCGATTACAACTTCGAGTGTGCGCGACAATTCCGCTCACGTCAACTCGACTTGGGATCGGCCGCGGCTTGGCACGGCGAACCTCGCTGGGCTTCCTGGCAGCGTGTCCGGAGCGCCTCGGGGTAGCAGCCGGGTTCTGTGACTATTCCTGTCACCAGAGGGCCCGACTGAGGGCCCAGACGCCGCCCGACAAACCGCTGACCTGCAGAAAAACCATCTCAGAATATGGCGGTGGCGGTGGGATTTGAACCCACGGAGAGCTTGCACCCTCACACGCTTTCGAGGCGTGGTCCTTCGGCCGCTCGGACACGCCACCGCCGCAGAGGATACAGGCCCGTACGCTCGCGGACGCGCCGAGGTTTGGGCTACCGGGGATCCCCGGCATTGCGCCGTGCTTGAAAGAAGTCTCGAAGCAACGCGGCGCTTTCTGCCGCGAAAACGCCCGAGATCACTTCCGGACGGTGGGTGAGTCGGCGATCGCGTACGACGTCGAACAACGAGCCGACTGCGCCGCCTACGTCATCGAGCGCACCGAATACCAATCGATCGACGCGCGCTTGGACAAGGGCTCCGGCGCACATGACGCACGGCTCCAACGTGACGACGAGAGTCGTGCCATCGAGGCGCCATCGGCCTAGCCGCCGAGCCGCATCGCGCATTGCGACAATCTCGGCGTGCGCCGTGGGATCTGAACCGATCTCTCGTTCGTTGCGACCCCAACCGATGACTTGACCAGTGGCATCGATGACCACCGCCCCGACCGGTACGTCGTCGGTCTCGAGGGCCGCGCGCGCTTCGTCGAGGGCGATGCGCATCGCTTCGACGTCAGCGGGGGTGGCTATCACGAGATCATCGTGTCAGGGCCGGCTCCAACATCGATCGAGCGCACGCGTGGCACTCCTCCAACACTCAACGCGCTGCGGCTCGAATCACTGCGCCATCGACTCGAGTGCCGCTTCAAACTGAATTCCAAAACCCACCCTGGCCGCAATCGTGGAGAGCACTTCATCGGGGTAGAGATCCACGTCGGCACACAGGAAATCTAGGTCTTGGGGGCCAACGCCAAGATCGTCAAAAAGTTTTAGGTCTCCCGCCAGTGCGATGTCGTCGCCGTCGATTGGACCAGGGATGCCCAATTGCTCGAGCACCTCATCGGCCAGTTCCCAGTCGCGCGCGGCCGTCACATCTGAGAGCAACAACCGAGTCTGGGCACCGAACACACGCATGACGACAAAGAACTCTTCGGCCACGCTGACTAACCCCAACGCGCCAGCTTCTGCGGGTAACTGGCGCAGTGCGTGAGTCAGACTCTCGAGCGAACTTGCGACTCGCGGAGGGAGGGGCTCGACGAGCCACTGGCCATCTTCTCGCCACGCAGCCAGCGCAAAGTCAACGGCATCGTCGTCCATGCGCACGGCCTCCTCGTGGTCGCGCCGGGGGAACGCCACCAAGTGCAGGATGCCACGCTCACGCTCTCCCCGTCACCGGTTCGCGGACGCCAATCAGGTTTGCGCGAACTCCAGACGCTCAAAGAGCCTTCAAGGCACCAACAACCTTCGTCAAGGAATCCTTCGCATCGCCAAACAACAACGAAGTGCGGGGGTCGTAGAGCAACTCATTCTCGATTCCGGCGAAGCCGGGACGCATTGATCGCTTGAGAAATACGACTTGGTTCGCTGCGTCCACATCGAGGATCGGCATCCCATAGATGGGTGCGGTCTTCTCCGTGCGAGCTGCTGGGTTTACGACATCGTTCGCGCCCACCACGATCGCAACGTCAGCTGAGCGGAATTCAGGATTGACTTCGTCCATCTCTTTGAGTTGGTCGTAGGGCACGTTCGCTTC
>JBBRLC010000098.1:0-5701 GCA_038231595.1 Candidatus Nanopelagicales bacterium
AGGTAGCGCTCGAACTCGCGAGCGATTTCCTCTCCCGACGCCTCCGGCAGATCCGAGGTGTCGCGAGCTTCCTCTAACGAACGCACGTACTCGGACAACTCCTCATCATCGGCCGTGAGTTCGTCCACGCCGCGCTGCCACGCACGCGACTCCTCGGGGAGGTCTCCAGTCGGTATGGACATGTCCACGACGTCTTCGATTCTGCTCAGCAGCGCCAAGGTTGCCGTCGGGCATGGCGGAGCAGCGACGTAATGCGGAACCGCCGCCCACAACGAGACCGATGGGATGCTGGCATTCGAGAAAGCTTGCTGAAGCACGCCGACGATCCCGGTAGGACCCCGATAGCGAGATGGCTCGTAACCCAATCGCTCACGCAACTGGGGGTCAGATGAGGTGCCAGTGATGGGAATTGGTCGCGTATGCGGGGAATCAGCGAGTAGCGCGCCAAGGGTGATGGCCATCTCGACGTTCATGCGTTTGCTCAGTGCGACGAGTTCGGCCGCGAACGCCTGCCAACGCATACTGGGCTCAATTCCCCGGACAAGGAGCAGATCCCGGGTGAGATCGACCGGTGTCGCGAGTTCGGCGTACGTCGATGGCCACGTGATCGTCCTGACGCCACTCTCATCCACGTCGACGAGGGGCCGATTCACTTGGTAGTCGTAGTAGTCCTCGGAGTCCAACTCGATGAGGCGCTGAGTTGGCCAGGTGGCCAACAAGTGATCCACAACACCACTGGCTGCATCGCCGGCATCGTTCCAGCCTTCAAACGCCGCGATCAGGATCCGAGGTCGCGACACCGTCGGCCGCACGATCTGCGGATCGGAGTCGGGCATCGAGTCTCCTTGCTTGACGGGACCGCCTCAACGCTATCGGGGCGGGAGTCTTAAGGCGGGACAGAGCCGTAGACTCGCTCATCATGGCGGTGTCTTCAGCGAATCGTGTTGTGGACCGTCGGGTTGCCCTGTTGCGGACAGCGATGCAACAGCGCGTGGTAGTTGCCGATGGAGCCATGGGCACCACTTTGCAGACTTACGACCTGAGCCTGGATGACTTCGAAGGCCTCGAAGGCTGTAACGAAATCTTGAATATCTCTCGCCCCGACATCGTTCAATCCGTGCACCGAGACTTTCTTGCCGTGGGCGTCGATGCGATTCAGAGCAATACCTTCGGTGCCAATCTGGGGAACCTCGGCGACTACGGAATTGCCGATCGAATTCGAGAGATCGCCCGCGAGGGTGCTCGACTCGCACGCGAAGTCGCCGACGACTTCTCAACGCCGGATCGACCGCGTTGGGTGTTGGGGTCGGTCGGCCCCGGCACGAAGTTGCCGACGTTCGGGCACGTGACCTATGCGGTGTTGCGCGACGCCTACCAGGTGCAGGTTGAAGGCATGCTCAACGCCGGAATCGACGCCGTTCAAATCGAAACCGTGCAGGACCTTCTTCAAGCGAAGGCCGCGATAGTGGGAGCGCACCGGGCCCTTCGCGCCGCCGGCGTTGATATCCCGATCTTCGTCCAGGTGACCGTCGAAACCACCGGAACAATGCTCGTTGGGTCCGAAATTGGCGCTGCGCTCACGATGCTTGAGCCTTTGGGTGTCGACGCCGTCGGGTTGAACTGTGCGACCGGGCCGGCCGAGATGGGCGAGCATCTGCGTCACTTGTCGCGTCATTCGCTCGTGCCGCTGATGTGTACGCCGAACGCCGGGCTTCCCACCTTGCAAGACGGCGGCGCGCACTATCCGTTGACGCCAGTTGAGTTGGCCGACGCACACGACACTTTCACGCGCGAATACGGCGTGAGTTTCGTCGGCGGATGTTGCGGCACGACACCTGATCACATGCGTCTCGTCGTTGATCGGGTGCTAGGACGCGACTTGACTCCGCGCAAGCCACGCCGCGAACCTGCCGCAGCGAGCCTCTACCAAGCGATGCCGTTTCGTCAGGACACGGCGTACTTGTCCATCGGCGAGCGTACGAATGCCAATGGTTCCAGGGCGTTTCGCGACGCATTGGTTGAGGAGAATTGGGACGATTGCGTGCGGATCGGCAAGGACCAGATCCACAGCGGCGCGCACTTGCTCGATGTGTGCGTTGACTATGTCGGCCGCGACGGAGTGTCCGACATCGGCGCGGTGGTGTCCCGGCTCGCTACGGCCTCAACCATCCCCCTTGTTATCGACTCAACTGAGCCCGAGATTGTGGAAGCAGCCCTTGAGCTCATCGGTGGGCGACCCGTTGTTAACTCCGTGAATTACGAAGACGGTGACGGCGAAGGCTCGCGAATCGCCCGAATGATGCCAATCGTGAAGGAGCACGGCGCTGCCGTCGTTGCCTTGACCATTGACGAAGAGGGCCAGGCACGGACCGCGGAGTGGAAGTTGCGGGTCGCGGATCGACTCATTCGGGACCTCGTCGAGAACTGGGGGATGTCAGTTGACGACATCCTCGTCGACTGCCTCACCTTCCCCATCGCCACCGGGCAGGAAGAAACCCGACGCGATGGTCTAGAAACAATCGAAGCCCTCCGCGAACTCAAGCGGATGCATCCGAATGTGAATACCACCCTGGGTGTCAGCAATGTCTCCTTCGGACTAAATCCGGCCGCCCGCCACGTCCTCAACTCCGTTTTTCTCCACGAGTGCGTGCAAGCGGGACTTGATTCCGCGATCGTGCATGCATCAAAGATTCTGCCAATGGCGCGAATCCCCGACGAACAACGTCAGGCCGCCCTGGATTTGGTGTACGACCGACGCCGGTACGACGACGCGGGGGTCTTACTGCACGACCCACTCGCGCACTATCTCGGCGTCTTCGATGGCGTCGATGCCCAGGAACAAGCCCGCACGCGCGCCGACGAGTTGTTAGCGCTGCCACTCTTTGAACGATTGCAGCGGCGGATCGTGGACGGAGAACGCAACGGTCTCGAAACCGACCTCGACGAGGCCCTGACGACTCGAACGGCATTGGAAATCGTCAACAACACGCTGCTCGAAGGCATGAAGACGGTGGGGGAACTCTTCGGTCGCGGCGAGATGCAACTGCCCTTCGTCCTGACGAGTGCCGAAGTGATGAAGACTGCGGTGGCCTACCTCGAGCCGCATATGGAACGTACGGATGACTCGGGTAAGGGCACGATCGTGTTGGCCACGGTGAAGGGCGATGTCCACGACATCGGCAAGAATCTCGTGGACATCATCTTGACCAACAATGGCTACACAGTGGTGAACCTTGGAATCAAGGTTCCGGTGAGCGAGATCCTGACCGCGGCCGACCGCGAGGCTGCCGACGTCATTGGGATGAGTGGATTGCTCGTGAAGAGCACGTTGGTCATGAAGGAAAATCTGCAGGAGATCAATCTTCGCGGGGTGGCGGCCGACTACCCCGTTCTACTTGGCGGAGCCGCATTGACGCGCTCCTTTGTCGAGGAGGATCTCGCTGAGGTTTATCAAGGAACGGTGCGATACGCGCGCGATGCCTTCGAGGGTCTTCGGTTGATGGACGCGTTGATCGGGGTGAAGCGAGGCGTGCCCGGTGCGTCATTGCCTGAACTGCGCAAGCGTCGAGTTGCGCGCAAGTCAGCGGACTCGACGGACGATTCCGGCGAGGTCGACACCCGACGCTCCGATGTTGCGCTGAACAACCCGATTCCAACTCCGCCTTTCTGGGGGACTCGCGTGATCAAGGGACTGCCGCTCGGGGAGTACGCCGCGTACCTCGACGAACGCGCGACGTTCCTCGGTCAATGGGGATTGAAGCCGTCTCGCGCTGACGACGGACCGTCCTACGAAGAGCTCGTCGAGACCGAGGGGCGTCCACGGTTACGACGTTGGCTCGAACGCGCGCACACGGAGGGAATCTTCGAGGCCGCGGTGGTTTATGGCTACTTCCCCTGCTGGTCGGAGGGCAACGATCTCGTGGTAGCCCATCACGAAGGTCCATTGCTCGGCTCCGAGCGTGTCCGGTTTAGCTTCCCCCGCCAACGTCGTGATCGCCGGCTGTGTCTCGCGGACTTCTTTCGACCACGCGAAGCCGAGAAGATCGATTCTGAACAATTCGATCTTTCCCAATTCGACGTAGTGGCCTTCCACGTCGTGACGATGGGCAACCATGTGTCTGAAGTGACTGCGAAACTCTTCGCGGAGAACGCATACCGCGACTATCTGGAGTTGCACGGCTTGTCGGTCCAATTGACCGAGGGCCTGGCCGAGATGTGGCATGCACGTATCCGGTCTGAGCTCGGCATCGGGCTCGACGATGTCGACGACATGGACACGCTAATTGCGAAGCAGGGCTACCGGGGGTCGCGGTATTCCTTCGGCTATCCGGCCTGTCCCGACGTCGAGATGCAACGCGAACTCGTGGAGTTGTTGGATCCCGGACGAATCGGAGTCGAGTTATCCGAGGAATTTCAGCTGCATCCCGAGCAGTCGACGTCTGCGCTGGTCGTTCATCATCCCGAAGCCAAGTACTTCAACGCTTCCTAGAGGCTCTGACCTGCGACGATGCACCCTCGGGTACACCAGGGGTACACATTCCGTCGAGAATCGAGTGTGCCAGCGCGTCCGATGCGACCCTCACGACATCGTCGGACGTGGGCCAGAGGTGCGTGTAGGCCGACAGCGTTACGTTGGGGGAGTGGTGACCTAAGGCGTGCTGCACCGTTGCCACCATCGCACCTCCGGCGATGAGCCCTGAGGCGTAAAAGTGCCGCAGGCTATGCATCGTGAAACCCTTGATCTTCGCGTCCGCCATGGCCGTCGACCAGCGCCATCCGGCGATGCGCGGAGTGAGCGGTGCAAGTGTCCCAGTCAGGACGTAACAGTCGCGATCGACACCTTGGGGGATTAGCGGAGCCAAGAGGTCGAGAAGCTCCTGCGATACCGGGATCGTGCGCTCGCTGGTGGCCGACTTCAACGGTCTGGCCTGAGCTACTCCGTTAAGGAACTGCACCTGGCGACGCACCCTGATCTGGCGATGCAGAAAGTCGACGTCGCCGACCTGTAACCCGCAAATCTCCCCGGCCCGGAGTCCGGCGAGGGCGCCGAGCGTGATTGCCTTGCGGGTCGTAGCGTCGGATACCGACAGGACTGCGGCGACCTGTTCCGGCGTCGGCACCTTCATCGTTGTTTCACGACGTGGCCGACGTGGCAACTCGACGCCTTCAGTTGGGTCCGATCAGATCAGCCGATCCCGTACCGCGGCCCTGAGGACCGTGCGGACGCACGCGACGCGTTGATGAACCGTCGCTGGAGCAAGCGTCGAGTTCATCGACTTCACCCACCGCTCAAGGTGGGAATGACGGATACGCCCGAGCGGAACGTCCTTGAAGGTGCAGGTGTCGATCGCGAGCCGCCGCTCGCACTGTCTGCGGTGCGCTGATCTTGCGCTCGGCCCACTCGTCGAAGTACTCCGTGAGCGTCGTACGGCCATGCTTCGCGTCGATGTGCCCACCGGTCTGGCTCGACACCTCAGTACGCGCGAGGTGTCGTTGCGCGTCGCCCCTCTTGTCGAAGACCTTGACGCGTTGCTTACCTTCCGGGTCGCGCCACCTGGCGTAGTAGCGCGTGACGTTGTTGCGCGTGCGCTTCTCGACGCTACTCATGTAAGTAACCCTTCGGTCGACGTGGGAAAAGATCCATCGGTATGACGATCCTGAACTCGTTTGCGAACCGTTCGATGTTCTCGTCGAGCGGTGG
>JBBRLC010000099.1:0-5670 GCA_038231595.1 Candidatus Nanopelagicales bacterium
TCGATTATTCGCGGCTTGGTCATTCCTAGATAGGCCAGGACGACATCGAGGACGCGGTCACGCAGAGCACCGTCGATTGTCGTTGTCACCACAGGTGTACCTCCGGAAGAGGCGTTCAGCAGAGCGGGAACGATCGGCGATCAGCGTAGGGGTGCGAGGCCGTGGGTGCCATGCTCTTCGGTCAGTCAGTTCCCTTGGTCGCAGCTTGAGCGACAATTGTGCGGACAAGCGATTCGAGAGTCCTACCGTCGACCGGGCCGATGATGCGAGCCGCGACCAAGCCAGTGCCATCCAGCACGAGCGTGCTCGGGATGCCGGCGCGCGGTACCAATCGCAGGCTCGCGAGCATCGTGCCGTCGGGATCGATTAAGTGCGGGTATGACGCACCGGCGCTCGCGGCGAAGGATCGCGCGGAGTCTGCACGGTCTTGCTCGTCGATACCAACGAAACGCACGCCGAGCGCCGCAGTCTGCTTGGCTACCTTCGCCAACGCTGGTGACTCCGTCCGGCACGGTTCGCACCAGGACGCCCAAACGTTCAGCACGACGACGTGCGACTGCAGTGAAGACAATGCGAGGTTGGAGCCGTCGAGTGTCGCTCCGGAGACCGCGGGCAGTTGGGGGCGCTGGCCCTGGGCATACGTCGTGATCCCAACCGATTCCGCCGAATCTCCGGCGGGTGTAGTGACGGAGACGCGGGCACCTCCCGTGGCGCCTGAGCAGCCGGTCAGCAGCAGGCACGCCAGAAGGGCCGCGGCCACCCGATGGCGGCCTGGGAAGGACATCTCCGGAGGGTACCTTCGAATCGCGCGGTCGACGCCTGGCTCGAATCGGCGACCGATGTGATCGCGAGTCGCTCAGTGAATGTCTTGGGTGCTTCCCCGCGGGACAGCGGAGACAACTGGACCTCGTGGGCGTCGACGTACGACGTCACCCAGTCTGGATCCGTCCAGCCAAAGTCGAGCAACGCCCAACCGATCGCTTTGCGCAAGGAGAACTCTGAGCGGTCGAGGCTGGGCTCGATACAAGTCACCAACAGATCGAGGTCTGTGGCGCGCTTCGATCCGACTTGATGAATGATCGACACCCTTCGACGCCACAGGTCAGCATCGTTCGACCATTCCCGCATGACCCGTTTGAATTCGCCGGGAATCGACACCAAGGTCGGTGTCCTGACGCCGTAGCAGGGGAGTTCGGACTTCAGATAGCGCTTCATCCCCTCCGCGCGTGCGGGATCGGCCACGATCGAGAGTTCACGACGGACAGCGTCGACGAGGTACTGGTCGACGGTCAAGAAGGTGTCGCGATTTCTACGGTGAGCCTCCGCCCAGTTACTCGTTCGATCGATTCGTCCAGGGCGAGCAGAAATTGTGGTCGTCTGCTTCGTTCGAATTCGTGAGTGCTCGCAAGTTTCGTTGCGTCTGCGAAATCCAGGGTGAGGAGCGAATCGTGCAGGGACGCCAGTCGTCCATCAAACAACGCGATCCAGGCGACTCGGTTTGTTGCCTCGAGGTCGTCGAGTACGCCATTCCATTGCGACTTCAACTCACTGAGCGCACTGTCGTCCATGGACAAGACTAAATCGTTCTCAGCGCGCCACCGTCTATGGGGATCGCCGATCCGGTGATGTATGACGCGGTCGGGCTCAAGACGAACGCAGCGATCCGGCCAAACTCGTCGGGCTCTCCGTACCGCTGCAACGGAATCGCACCTTCATTGCGACGCCGTACCAGTTCGGGACTACCGGCGCGAGCGTCGAGGGCGAACACCCGGTCAGTCGCGATGTGTGCAGGCATCAGCGCATTGACCCGAATCCCTCGGGGGGCCAGTTCGTCAGAGAGGTCCTTGACGATCATCGCAAGCCCCGGTCGTAGGCCGTTGCTGATCGCGAGCCCGGCGATGGGTGTGCGCACCGAAGTCGAAAGAATGAACGCAATCGAGCCAGCGTGGCCCGAGGGAACAGTCGGATCCGCGACGATCGCCGATGCGACGGCACGAGCGATGCGAAGTGGACCGAGAAAAATCGACTCGAACGATTCGCGCCACACCGCGTCTTCTGTCGTGAGAGCCGTACCCGGAGGAGGCCCGCCGACGCTGATGAGCGCGCCGTCAATGCGACCGAAACGCCCGACGGTCGCGGCGACCAAGCGTTCGGCGCTGGTCGGATCGGCCAGGTCTCCCACCAGCCCGACGCAGTTGTCATGACCGAGTTCATTGGTGGCTGCATCGATTGCATCGCTATCGCGAGCTGCGATCACGGCCTTCGCGCCCTCGGCGATCAGAGCTTTCGCACCGGCGAGGCCCAGACCGCGCGAACCGCCGGTGACGAGGTACACATGTTCATTGAGACCCAGGTCCATGGGTCCATCCTGCCCCGACCCCTGCCTCGTGTCCGGTTACGACGCCGCGTGGTCGCCCATCTGCGTGTCGTCCCTAGAGGGGATCTCGGTGGTTCGCCGTCGAATTACCTCCAGTCGCAGCAGGTAGATCAGTCCGCCAATGGCCATCACGGCAAAGAAGATCCACTGGATCGCGTAACTGAGATGGGGTCCGTCGGTGATCTCCGGGGCCGGCAGCAGGGTGACTCCGGCCGCAGGAACTGGCGTCGAGTCGGTGAGTTCGATGTACGCCGGAAAGCCTCGGGTCCCGAGTTGGGCGAGCAGGTCAGGTATGGCCAGTGCCCGCACCTGCCCTGTCGGGATGTCCGACGGTGTCGGTCCCTGGGAGTCTTCGCTGAGCCGCACGCGCCCGGTCACGGTGGTGATGCCCGGCGCGGGCGCGGGTACGTCGGGAGTGGACGATGCGTCCTTGCCTGCTGGTACCCAGCCTCTGTTGACCAGCAGCGTCGAACCCGAGTCGGTCGTGAGCGGGGTGACTACCCAGAACCCATTGACTGTGTCGAACGACTTGCGGCGTACGAGCAACTGGCCAGCGAGGTCATAGCGACCGACGGCTGTCACTACGCGGTATTCGAGATCCGGATTCAGTGCATCGATCGACTGGCTGGGGGAGAGCACGCGATCGATCGACGTTGGCGCAGCGGCAATCCCCGATTCGATCTCCGCGTTATACGCCTTGCGCTCATCCCACCGGTGGAGTTGCCAACGGCTCAGCAAGAGAAAGGTAGGAACGATGACGATGACGAAAGCAATCAAGCCGATTGCCTGTCGGGTCCGGAGTACTCGCCACACGCCCGCGACGCTACGTCCTCAGGTCACTGCGTCGGCGGGCGGCCCGGTGTCGTCGGGCCCAACTGCGGGGGAGGAGGCGGCAGCACGATTCGCAGATCGGAATCCTTGGAGCGTTCTCGGCCTGCGTTGGCGATCACGACGGCGACGTAGGGCAAAACGACCGCGAGGAAGAACAGAACCCAGCGCAGGGGACCGCTGGCGAGGATGGCGCCGATGAAGCACATCGTACGGACGCCCATGGAGATCAAATAGCGACGCTGGCGGCCCGCTTGTTCTTCGCTCAGTCCGACACCGGCGTTGGTGATCCGGTAGACGGGATCGGATTCGGGGTGACTCGTCACCTGCTCACCACCTCGCCTCCTGCTCGTTCCACGCCCGTTGCACTTCGCGGCATCTCGCGACCTGTGGCCGCCGATATCCCACGGTATGCCTGTCTGACTCGGTCCACCACCCGAGGGCGGCGGCATGGGAGGGTGGCGGACGCAGCCGGTCATTTGACCTTGATGACACGGCGTCCAGAGACGGAGTGAAACTCGTCGACCGAGGAGGAGTCATGGCAAATCGCACCTATCGGATTTCGGAAATCGTAGGTACCTCGCCGGAGGGAATCGATCATGCGATCCGTAACGGAGTGACCCGTGCAGGGGAGACGTTGCGTCATCTCGATTGGTTCGAAGTAACCGAAGTTCGTGGCCAAATTCGCGACGGCAAGGTCGAGCATTTTCAGGTGAGCATGAAGGTCGGATTCCGACTCGAGGACTCGTAGTCGGAAGGGTTCAGCTTCTAGATCGCGTCGCTGGGTGTGGAGAAGTTGAACTCGCTCACCGCGAGCGCCGGTATTGCGGTACGTAGGAAGTAGTCAGCCCACTCGCGTACCAGGGTGCGGCCACTACTCCCGGCGTGAGTGATCGATGAGATCATCTGCAGCGGAGATTCGTTGAAACGGAAGTTCCCGGTGGCGCCGACTACCTCACCACCTCGTACGACGTAAACGCCGTCGCGAGTTAGGCCGGTGTAGAGCATCGTCTGCGGATCGACGCTGCGGATGTACCAAAAACTTGTGATCAGTAGGCCTTCACCCATCGCCGCAGCGAGGTCCCACATGTTGCCGCTCCCGCCGGCGACGTTGACGCGGAGGTTGTCGATCGAAGGCGTCGCAGTGATGTGTGTTTCGGCCGCTTCATGCCGTGACGCGACAAGCGACGTGAGGCGTCCCGAAGTGATCCAGTCCGTCGACGTCAGTGGTAGTCCGTTGTCGAAAACTGACTGCTCCGCGCTCGACGAGGCAGCCGCGACGATGGGGAGGCATCTCACCTCGGCGTCGTAGGGATCGCTACTCAACGTGATGTCGCTCGTCGTGAGTTGCTCCCCGATGCGGGTGCGGCCGTGGGGTGCGCTGAAGGCACTGCGACCGTCGCGTGCGTGACGGGCCGCGCTCGCCCAGTACAGCGACACAAGGAGATCGCCTGCGGCACTTGGAGAAAGTACAACGGGATGGCGACCAGGTTCCACCGAAATCTTGGTGCGCTGCTGCTCCAGGCCACGGTTGACCTCGCTGTTGAGAGCGGACACGTCCGATTCGTAGAGTTGCTCGCCGGACCAACCAGCCCAGGCCGAACGAGTCCGGGCGTGTGACTTGCCGCAATGTTCGAGGCGCGCGGCGCGCTGCACAAAGCGCAGGCGCAGTCCTTCGGACGTACCGATATAGAGCGTGTCAGCCCGCTGCTCGGCATATCCGAAGAGTTCGATCTGCTGCGAGGGTGACCCGTGGAGGGCCTCACCCAGCGGCGAAGTGAGAGGGGCTAAATCGGTGGACGTCGAGATTTCAGGTCCGTGGGTCCAGTCGGCGACGCCAACACCAGCATCGCTGCCGTCGGGAAGTTCGCGAACATCCTCAGCAGGTGGGGCGCTCAGAGCTGTTTGGCGCACTTGTTGAACCAACGCGTCGGCATCGTCGAGATTGGTGATCCGTCCCGTCGAGGTCCCGACACCCACCCCGCCGGCCACATGTTCCATGGCCACGATCGTGACTACTCGGGTGCGCGTCTCACCGTTGGTGGTGAGCGTTGAGATCGCCCAACGCAAGTTGCTGACGTATTGGTCTTCGCACATGACGACGCGCCCAAAACCGCAATCGCCGGCTAGGCAGCGCTCAACGACCTCTTGGGGGGTGAGGGCCGCGCGGGTCATTGGCCCGCCTCCCCGCGGGTGTTCAGCACATTGATGTTGGCAAAGACCGCTGCGGGCGCGCCATGGCTCACTGGCGCGCTTTGATCCGGCTGGGCCTTGCCGCAATTCAGCGCACCAGCCAAGAGATACGTGCTGGGGCCGCCAACAGCGGTCATCGATCCCCAGAAGTCAGGAGTACGAGATTGGTAGGCGACATCACGAACTTGACCCACGAGCCGACCGGACTTGATTCGGAAAAACCGCTGCGCGGTGAATTGGAAGTTGTATCTGGCCATGTCAATTGACCACGA
>JBBRLC010000100.1:0-5665 GCA_038231595.1 Candidatus Nanopelagicales bacterium
AACACCGGTCGGGTTGAACACCTCGCCGTGGCGCAACAGATGCACCACAGTCCGTGCGCCTATCGAGGCTGACCGGTCCTCATCGGTATTGCTCACGTCGTCTCCTTCATGGCCGCAACTTTGGCGGCGTACGGAAGCGCGTGCAGGATTCGAGCGACCGCTTCCTCGTCGTGAGCCGCCGAGACGAACCAGGCCTCGTACGCCGAAGGGGGTAGGTAGACGCCGCGCGCCAACATCTCGTGGAAAAACGCCGCATAACGCGACGTGTCCTGGGTGCGAGCGGCGTCGTAGTTGGTCACATCAGTGTCGACGAAGAAGACGCTGAAGAGGTTTCCTGCCGATTGAACGCGATGGTCGACGCCGTGGTCGGCGAGCGCTTTCGACGCTGCACGCGCAATGGTCGAGGCGGTGGCGTCGATGGTGCGATAGACGGTGTCGTCGCATGCGCGCAAAGTGGCGAGACCGCACGCAACCGCGATCGGGTTCCCAGACAGCGTGCCCGCTTGGTACACGGGCCCCGCAGGTGCGAGATGAGACATCACGTCGGCGCGACCGCCGAACGCCGCCGCCGGAAGGCCGCCACCCATGACTTTGCCGAACGTGATGAGGTCCGGCATCCAACCCTCGGGATCAGCCTCGAGCCCATACCAGCCCGCGCGCGAAACGCGGAAGCCAGTCATGACTTCATCGAGAATGAGCAGCGCACCACTTTCGCGGCAGAGCTGCGACAACGCTGCGTTGAATCCCGGAAGCGGGGGCACGACACCCATGTTCGCGGCCGCTGCTTCGGTGATCACGCATGCAATCTCAGGGCCGCGTGCCGAAAAGACCTCACGAACCGCCTCGATGTTGTTGTACGGCACGACGATCGTTTCCGACGCCGCCGAGGCGGTCACTCCCAGCGAGTCCGGCAAGGCAAACGTCGCGACCCCTGACCCCGCGGAGGCCAGCAATGCATCCACGTGTCCGTGATAGCAACCAGCGAACTTGATCACGAGCGAGCGGTTGGTGAATCCGCGCGCCAACCGGATCGCCGACATCGTTGCTTCGGTCCCCGACGACACAAGTCTCACCGACTCGATCGGATCGACACGGGACACAATCTCCTCGGCGAGGTTGACCTCGCCCGGCGTCGGCGTACCAAAGGAAAACCCACGTCGCGCAGCGGTTTGCACCGCTTCAACTACCGCGGGATGGGCGTGACCGAGAATCATCGGCCCCCAAGACCCCACGAGATCGACGTACTCAATGCCGTCGGCGTCAGTGATGTACGGCCCGTGACCCGACACCATGAATCGCGGTGTGCCTCCGACGGCACCGAAGGCGCGCACTGGTGAATTGACGCCACCCGGGGTGACCTTGAGTGCGCGTTCGAATAGCGCGGTTGAGGCTGGCGTTGACTCTTTGGGTTGGTCGCTCGTCTCGATCATCGATGTCCGCGCAGTCTCTCGGCGCTTCCGTCCCGCAACCACCGCGCGGCCTCGCTGGCCCAGTAGGTCAACACGATCGATGCGCCAGCACGACGAATCGAGGTCAACGATTCAAGTACGGCGGACTCGCGGTTGATCCATCCGCGTTCCGCCGCCGCCTGGATCATCGCGTACTCGCCGGAGACTTGATACGCGCCAACGGGGACATCGACCGTGTTCGCTAAATCGCGCACAACGTCGAGGTAGCCCATGGCTGGCTTGACGATCACGATGTCGGCACCCTCATCGAGGTCGAGTCGAACTTCGCGCAGCGCGCCGCCTCGATCGCCGGGATCTTGCTGGTAACTCAGGCGATTCCCCGTCAGGCTTGAATCGACAGCCTCTCGGAAGGGTCCGTAGAAGGCGGAGGCGTATTTCGCGGAGTACGCCAAGATCGCGACGTTGTGCTGTGCTGATTCGTCGAGAGCTCGACGGATCGCACCCACTTGTCCGTCCATCATGCCGCTCGCACCCACGACGTGAACCCCCGCATCGGCTTGGGCCCGAGCCACCGCCGCGTAACGCAACAGGGTCGCATCGTTGTCGACGGTTCCATCAACATCGAGGACGCCGCAGTGTCCGTGGTCGGTGAATTCGTCGAGGCACAGGTCGGCCATGACGACGGCGTCACCACCCACCTCTGCGACCACATCGCGGATCGCCGTGTTTAGTACGCCGTCAGGATCGTCGGCTGCACTTCCCGCTGCGTCGCGATCACGTGGTACGCCGAACAGCATCACGCCACCGACACCCGCGGCGACCGCCTCAGCTGCGGCTTTACGCAACGAATCGCGCGAATGCTGAACAACGCCAGGCATGCTGGCGATTGGCTTCGGTTCGCTCAACCCTTCGACGATGAAGAGCGGGAGGACGAAATCAGCAGGATCGAGGCGTACGCCGGACACCAACCGACGCATCGGCGCACTGGAGCGCAACCTGCGCGGTCGCACGTCTGGGAAAGGCATCGCGGCCGTCGCGTTCTCTCAGGTGACCTTGCGTCGCGCAGCTGCACGACGTCGCGACGGTCGCCAACTCGCTTCGCCGGATTCAACCGCGCCGAGTCGTAGCAACTCGCCGTGCTCGGCCAGCGCCTCGGTCAGCGCTGCTACCGAAGGAGTTTCGGAGAGTACGTCGACGCGAAGTCCGTGCTCCTCGGCTGTCTTGGCTGTCTGTGGTCCGATGCACGCGACAACAGTGCTGGCATGCGGCTTGCCGGCGATACCGACGAGATTGCGTACCGTGCTCGACGAAGTGAAGAGCACCGCGTCGAAGCCACCAGTTTTGATCGCTTCGCGGGTTTCGGCGGGCGGCGGCGCTGCGCGCACGGTGCGGTAGGCGGTGACGTCGTCGACCTCCCAACCCAATTCGGTCAGACCCGCGACCAAACTCTCGGTCGCGATGTCCGCGCGGGGCAAGAAAACCCGATTGATCGGATCGAAGACGGGGTCGTACTCGGAGAACTCCTCGAGAAGCCCGGCACTCGATTGGTCGCTGACTGGCACGAGGTCGGGCTTTACACCGAACGCCAACAAGGCTGCAGCGGTTTGCTCGCCAACAGCGGCAACCTTTAGTCCGGCGAATGATCGCGCGTCGAGGCCGTACTCCTCAAAGCGTTCACGAATCGCGCGTACTGCATTGGAACTGGTGAAGACGACCCACTCGTAGCGTCCGGACACAAGTCCGTGGATCGCGCGCTCCATTTGCTGCGGCGTTCGCGGGGGCTCAACCGAAATCGTCGGAACCTCAATGGATACAGCGCCGAAACGCTCCAGCAGCGCTGACATCGAGCCAGCCTGCTCCTTGGTGCGTGGCACCAGGATGCGCCAACCGAAGAGCGGCTTGGTCTCGAACCACGACAACTTGTCGCGGGCGTTGACGACCTCGCCGACAACGAAGATTCCGGGACCGCTCACCTTTGCAGCCTTCACCTCCGCGGAGATATCCGCGAGATTTGCGACCACGGTGCGCTGCTCAACCGTGGTGCCACCGCGTGTGATGGCCATCGGAGTTGTCTCAGGACGCCCACCGATCAGCAGAGATTTCGCGATTTCAGGAGCCCGATCGGCGCCGTTCACGATCACCAGCGTGACGTGCGCATCGGCGTGCTCAGACCAATCGAGGTCAGGCGCGTCCGCATCGAGCACTCGGACTTGGCGCGACTTCCCGCCGGTCAAAGGCACGCCCGCGTACGCCGGAACCGCCACTGCCGCAGACACTCCCGGCACTACTTCGAAGGTCAACTTCGCCTTCGTACAGGCCGCGGCTTCCACCGCGATGGTGCCGTCGAGCAAGGGGTCGCCGGCCAACAGCCGTACGACGGAATGCCCTGCCTTGGCGGCATCAACAACGAGTCTGCCGCGCGCGGACTGCGGGAGAGACGCGCCGGCGGCATCACTGGCAACGACAATATTGGCATCGGGACTCGCGTGGTGCGAGGCGATAGCCAAACACTCAGCGTCGGTAACGACGACCTCGGCGCTGCCGATCAGCGCGGCTGCGCGGACCGTCAACAACTCCGGATCACCCGGTCCAGCCGCGATGTACGCGACAGATCCGATGGGCTGCTTTTTCTTGACTCGGGTAGCGCTCACTTTACGCGATCTCCCATGAGGCCGGCTGCTCCCTCGGCCAGGAGTTGGGTCGCGAGTTCGCGACCTAACTCCTGTGCACGAGCAACGTCACCGGTAGCGGACTTTCGGATAGCTGATGACCCGTCAATGCAAATGACTACTGCGGTCAGTTCGAGCAGTGGTTCACCCGCGTCGACCTCGACGACGCGTGCCCAGGCACCGACAGGTGCTGAGCAACCGGCTTCGAGTGCAGCGAGCAAAGCGCGCTCCGCGGTGACGGCCGCCCGGGTGTGCGGGTCGTCGAGTTCGCGGAGTGCACGAATCAGGTCGGCAGCCGGAGCTTCCTCGGCGTCGGCTGCGCGATGTTCGATCGCCAATGCACCCTGACCGGGGGCAGGAACGAACGTGAGCGGATCAAAGTCTTCGGTGGACGCATCGAGGCGACCAAGTCGCTCCAGCCCTGCCTTGGCAAGTACGACGGCGTCCAGTTCACCGTCATGAACTTTGCGAAGTCGGGTATCGACATTGCCGCGCACGCCCACCACGTCAACGTCACCGCGCATCGCCCGCAATTGAGCCGCGCGGCGCGGAGAACCGGTGCCAATTCGCGACCCAGCGGGCAACTGCCGTAGCGACATGCGCCCACGTGCGCACAACGAGTCACGTACGTCGCCACGCGGTGGCACCGCACCGATTTCGAGACCGGGATGTGCGGCCGTCGGTAAGTCCTTCAGTGAGTGCACGGCAAGATCGCACTCGCAACGCAACAAGGCGTCCCGCAAAGCGGTGGCAAAGACACCGGTCCCACCCATGGTTTGCAAAGGTTCGGCGCTGGAGTCACCTGCGGTCTTGATGCGCACTAACGAGACTTCGTTGCCAGTGATTCTCGACAACTGACTTGCGACAAGGCCTGCTTGCGCGAGTGCGAGTGCGCTGCCACGTGTCCCGATTCGCATAACCCCCGTCGACGTCATGGCGTCACCTCGGACGTGGCCGCCTCGCTCGTGAGGACGTCAGAATTGGAGACGTCGAGTGACGTGAGCCGATCGACGGCACTGGGATCGAGATCAAAAAGCATGTGCAGTGCTTCGGCGTACCTGCGGCCCTCGGGATCGGCGGCGAATTGCTTCATCCGAACCGTTGGAGTGTGCAGAAGTGTCGACATGACGCGTCGGATGGCTCGCTCGAACTCGTGCATCTCAGAGTCACTCACGGCGGGGAGTCGCAAACGGAGGCGTTGCAACTCCGCCTCAACGACTTCGTCGGCGCGAGCCCGCAGTGACACCACGATTGGCTCAATGTCTTGCGCTGCAATAGATGCAACGTAGTCAGCGACTTCTTCGGTGATGATTTCGCGGGCCGCGTTGACGTCATTGACCGAGGCCGCAGCTCCGGGACGCAGGGACACGTCGACGAAATCAATACGGGCTACGCCGTCGATGTCGGCGATCGCCGGTTCAGTGTCGTGAGGCAATGCCAGGTCGACGACAACGAGCGGCGTGGTTCGTCGTGCCATAACCGGAGTGACCATCGCAACGTCGAGCAAGTATCCGCGCGCACCCGTACACGACACGACGAGGTCAACCTTGCTCAACGCGTCGGCTATGTCAGCGAGTTCAATCGCTT
>JBBRLC010000101.1:0-5647 GCA_038231595.1 Candidatus Nanopelagicales bacterium
AACGCTCAACGAGGATCAACGGGACTTTGCCGCGTTGCTCTACTCGGGCACTGATTCGGCACTGACTGGGTGTTCGGCCTTGCTGCGGTTCGACATTCGTGCAGCTCGTCGGCCCGAATTTGCCCCGGACGATCGAGTCCACGTACTCGTGCCGGCCACTCGGCAGCGTGCTTCGCATGGTTTCGTCTCCGTTGAACGGACTCATGTGGTGGCTCAGCCAATCGTCAAGGATGGGTTTGCGATGGTTCCCGTCGCGCGAGCCGTACTCGATGCCGCTCGACGTTGTCGGTCGAGCGGAGGAGTACGAATGCTGGTGGCCGAAGTTATCCAGCGATCGCTCACCACTGTCGAGGATCTCGCTGACGAACTCGCGCGCGGATCCATTCGTGGATCAGCGTTTCCGCGACGGGCCATTGAGGAGGTCGCGGCCGGGATTCGTTCTGTGCCCGAAGGTGATCTTCGCCAGGAGTACATCGATCGGGGTCTCGAGCAACCATTGTGGAATCCGGAACTGCGATTCCCGAATGGACGGTTCTTATGCTGTCCGGACGCCTACTTCAAGGAAGTGGGCGTGGTCGCCGAGGTCGATAGCGTTGAGTATCACTCGTCGCCGGATGACTGGCAGGCGACAATGCGTCGGCACTCGGCGATGACGTCAGCCGGGCTTATCGTCCTGCACTTTTCCCCGAGCCGCATTCGCGACGACATCGATGGCGTGCTTCACGAAATCAGTGAGACCGTGCGACGGGCCAAGGGTCGTACGGTGCCCGACTTGATGGTGATCCCCTCGGACCGGCCAGTGAATGTTGGAAAAGTTCAATAGGTTTGAGCGAGTGCCACATTCATGGAAGGTGTTTGGGGTTAATCGAGCGACAGTCGGGCGTCGGCGTTGAGTACGCCCCACGCGATGAGTTGCTCGCACAGATGGCTAGGTGATTCGTCGTAGATCACTGCCAGTGTTCGGAGGTCGTCTTGTCGGATCGAGAGAACTCGACCGTTGTAGTCACCTCGTTGCGCCTGGATGGCCGCGGCATAACGCGCCAGCGGTCCGGCCTTTTCGGCCGGAACCTGGCCGAGTCGCTCTAGGTCGATGATCAAGCGGGGGGGCGGCTCGGCAGCCGAGTTTGGGCTGCTATCGGGGAGCAATTCCGACACTGGCATGCCGTAGAAGTCGGCCAATTCGGCCAGTTTTTGTACGGTGACCGCTCGATCGCCGCGCTCGTAGGAACCGACCACTACGGCCTTCCATCGACCCTGGGACTTTTCTTCGACTCCGTGCAGGGAGAGCCCTTGTTGCTGGCGGATCGCGCGCAGATTTGCACCCAGCGCGCGGGCGTAGTCACTTGCCATGTGGTGCCTCCGGTCGGTCATTACTCTGCGTGCAGATTACGGAGCGTGACACCCCCTAGGCAACTCGATGCACCCATTTGGGTCCACTCCGTAACCAACCTGAGGTGCCGGTCGCACGCAAAGAGTCGGCATCTGATGTCGGGTAAACCGGGTGGAACTGCGTGGTGATCTGTGTTGGTAGGGTTCGCCCCGATCGACATCCTTTAACGACTCGTCCTGTGAGGCGAGGAAGGAGGTCTTCGCACGATGACGCCTACCACCGAAGGCGCGCCCACCGATGGCGCGCTCCTCGATCGGGTCGTACTCGACGCTGCGCAGATCGCACGAGCCATCACCCGCATTGCCCACGAGATCGTGGAGCGCACGCGCGGTGCAGAGGATCTTGTCTTGCTCGGGATTCCCACTCGCGGTGTTCCACTCGCTGTCCGGCTCGGGGCCGCCATCAACGAGATCACCGCTGCAACCGATCCCGCTGATCTGCACCGCCCCGTCAATGTGGGCGCGCTGGACGTGACCATGTACCGCGACGATCTGCGGATGCGACCAGCTCGCGCCCTGCTGCCGACGTCATTGCCCGCGAGCGGTATTGACGACAAGTTAGTCGTCCTCGTCGATGACGTTCTTTTCTCGGGGCGAACCATCCGAGCCGCGCTCGACGCACTCGGAGACAGCGGCCGACCCCGCTCGGTGTCCCTGGCAGTACTTGTCGATCGTGGACACCGGGAACTCCCGATTCGGGCGGACTACGTCGGAAAGAACATCCCCACCTCGCGCGCTGAGTCCGTGCATGTGTCGCTCATGGAATATGACGGTGTCGATGTCGTACGGCTGGAGGGACTTCGATGACACGCCACCTCTTGTCCGCTGCGGATCTCTCCCACGACGATGCGGTTCTGGTGCTCGATACCGCCGCTGAACTTGCCGCAATCGCCGATCGGCCGATTAAGAAACTGCCCACACTTCGAGGACGTACGGTCGTCAACCTCTTCTACGAGGACTCGACTCGAACTCGGATTTCATTTGAGGCGGCAGCAAAGCGGCTCTCGGCCGATGTCATCAACTTCTCGGCCAAGGGGTCCAGCGTTTCCAAGGGCGAGAGTTTGAAGGACACCGCGCTCACCTTGGAAGCGATGGGTGCCGACGCCGTCGTGATTCGACACAATCAGAGCGGAGCGCCGCATCGGTTGGCGCACGCAAACTGGATAAGCGGATCGGTCATCAACGCAGGTGATGGCACACACGAGCACCCGACTCAGGCGCTACTCGATGCCTTCACGATTCGTCGTCATCTCTGCGGAGGGGTCGGTGACCTCAACGGTCGATCGGTGGTCATCGTCGGCGATGTACTGCACAGCCGGGTGGCCAGATCGAACGTTCTCCTGCTCCACACTCTTGGTGCGCACGTGACCTTGGTGGCGCCGCCCACGTTGTTGCCGTACGGCGTCGAAACGTGGCCATGCGCTGTGTCGTACGACATAGACGCATCACTGGGAAAAACCGACGTCGTGATGATGTTGCGCGTGCAGCGCGAACGAATGGGTGCGTCGTACTTCCCCACTGAACGCGAGTACAGCCGCCGGTACGGCCTCGACGAGCGACGCGCAGCGGAACTCCCGGAGCACGCCATCGTGATGCATCCAGGCCCGATGAATCGGGGCATGGAGATCGCTGCGTCGGTCGCGGACGGGCGACGATCTGTGGTTGTGGAACAAGTGGCAAATGGAGTCAGTGTGCGGATGGCTGTGCTTTATCTCTTGCTGGGTGCCAACGAGCCAGCGATTGGAGCCAGCCATGAGTGAGCTGGCCATGAGTGAGCGGGCCGTCGTGATTAGGAATGTCTCCCCGCTCGGTGGTGAACGCGTTGACCTGGTGTTGGCCGACGGGAAGATCGCGGCGATCACGTCACCGGGGACCGGCGAGAACAGTGGCGATAAGAGTGATGCGGGTGCGGGACCTATCGAGATAGATGGCTCGGCGTTGATCGCCTTGCCCGGACTAGTCGATCTGCATACTCATCTGCGCGAACCTGGTCGCGAAGACGCCGAGACGGTCGTGACTGGCTCTCGGGCAGCGGCGTTGGGCGGTTTCACTGCCGTACACGCCATGGCGAACACCAATCCGGTCGCGGACACGGCCGGGGTTGTTGAGCAGGTGTGGCGTCTCGGTCGCGAAGCAGGCCTCGTCGACGTGCACCCTGTGGGCGCCGTCACTGTTGGCCTCGACGGGAAACATCTGGCGGAGTTAGGCGCCATGGCTGATTCCGCCGCACGAGTTCGAGTTTTCAGCGATGACGGCAAGTGTGTTCACGATCCGGTCGTGATGCGCCGCGCCCTGGAGTACGTCAAGGCGTTCGATGGGGTCATTGCCCAACATGCGCAGGAACCGTCGTTGACCGAAGGCGCGCAGATGAACGAAGGAGATGTCTCCGGAGTCCTGGGTCTTCGCGGTTGGCCGCCTGTGGCCGAGGAGGCGATCATCGCGCGGGATGTCTTGTTGGCCGAGCACGTGTCCTCGCGCTTGCACATCTGTCATGTGTCAACGGCCGGATCAGTCGAGATCATCCGATGGGCGAAATCGCGCGGGATCGACGTCACCGCCGAAGTCACCCCGCACCATCTGTTGCTCACCGACGAAAGTGCGACGACGTACGACCCGGTCTTCAAGGTCAATCCGCCGCTCCGTACGAAGGTCGACGTGGACGCGCTCCGGGAAGCGTTGGCCGACGGAACCATCGACATCGTCGCGACCGATCACGCTCCGCACGCCAGCCAAGACAAAGACTGCGAGTGGGGAAGCGCCGCGTTTGGAATGCTCGGTCTTCAGACGGCCCTCTCTGTGGTGGCCGAGGCGATGATCGAGACTGGGCTCATGGATTGGGCCGGCGTAGCGGATCGCATGTCGACCGCTCCGGCGCGTATCGGTCGAGTCTTCGACCACGGCCGCCCGATTGCCGTCGGCGAACCCGCGAACTTGGTTCTTCTCGACCCGGCCGCGCGTACGGTGATTCACCCCGACGGATTGGCCAGTAAGAGTCACAACACGCCGTACGCCGGATTGGATCTGCCGGTTCGGGTCACGCATACGTTCTTGCGTGGCCAACCAACCGTGCTCGATTCCAGCCTCGTAGACATGAACACAGGAACCAACCTGGACCTGAACCCAGACATGAACCCAGAGTTGAACCCAGAGTTGAACAGAGGGATAGATGACTGAGCAAGCCGTGCTGGTCCTCGAAGACGGCCGCATCTTTCGTGGCCAGTCCATGGGTGCGATCGGGGAGACGTTCGGGGAAGCCGTCTTCTCCACTGGGATGAGCGGATATCAGGAAACCCTGACCGATCCCTCGTATCACCGCCAGATCGTGGTGATGACGTTCCCTCACGTGGGAAATACCGGCATCAACGACGAGGACCCGGAGTCACAGCGGGTGTGGGTGTCGGGGTACGTCGTACGCGATCCCTCCCCGGTTGTCTCGAACTGGCGTGCCACTCGATCCCTCGATGATGAACTCCAGAATTTTGGCGTCGTGGGTATCAGTGACATCGACACGCGCGCGCTTACCCGCCATCTCAGAGATCGCGGTGCAATGCGCGTTGGCATCTTCAGCGGTGCAGATGCGCTCACCGACGACGCGAGTCTGATCGCAAAAGTCCAAGCAAGTCCGCAGATGGCCGGGGCTGCACTTGCAGCACAAGTATCGACGGTGCACCCGTACGTGATCCCAGCGGTTGGCCAACGCCGAGCCGTCGTGACGGCAATCGATCTGGGGATCAAATCGGCAACACCGCGGCTAATGGCAGAGCGGGGTATCGAGGTTCACGTACTTCCCTCGACGTCGTCTATCGCCGACGTGTTGGCGGTCACCAGTGTTAACTCAACCGAAGTGGGCTCAACAGGCGAAAACGGTGGGCCCGATGGTGTGTTCTTCTCCAACGGTCCTGGGGATCCGGCGACTGCTGATGCTGAAGTGGCTTTACTACGTGAGGTTTTGGATCGGCGGATCCCGTTCTTTGGAATCTGTTTTGGCAACCAACTGCTGGGGCGGGCGTTGGGGTTTGGCACGTACAAGTTGAAATTCGGACATCGTGGAATCAACCAACCAGTGCTTGATCGCGCCACTGGTCGGGTTGAGATCACCGCACAAAACCATGGCTTTGCCGTCGATGCGCCGATCGACCGGATCAGCGAGACACCGTACGGCCGGGTCGAAGTCAGCCATATCTGCCTCAACGACGACGTCGTTGAGGGATTGCGTTGTCTCGATCGGCCTGCGTTCAGTGTCCAGTACCACCCCGAA
>JBBRLC010000102.1:0-5639 GCA_038231595.1 Candidatus Nanopelagicales bacterium
CGACAACGTGTGGGTTGTCGCGATGGACTTCGATCATGGCCGGCGCGTTGTTCTCGGACGACTTGATTCCCCGCCAGCGTCCTTGGCCCAGGCGGTGATGGCGTCGTGCGCAATTCCGGGCTGGTTCTCTCCGGTAACGATCGATGGGGTGCGCTACGTCGACGGCGGAGCGTGTTCGGTGACATCGGCCGATGTTCTGGTCGGACGCGAACTCGACGAGGTCATTGTGTTGGCACCGATGGTGTCGTTTGACATGTCGAAGTCCAACGGCGTACTCGAGCGCGCCGAGCGCGTGTGGCGATCGGCCGCCACTCGCCGATGTCGCCGCGAGGTCCAGAAGTTGAGAGCGAGCGGTGTACGTGTGACGGTGCTTGCCCCGGGCGGTGAAGACCTTGCGGTCATGGGTGGGAACTCCATGGATTCGCGTCGCCGCCTCGACGTACTCGAGACATCTTTGAAGACCACCCGCCGCGCATTGGAATCAGGGCAGGATTGGCTCGTCGGATAGTGAGACTCGGAGATGCCATGGACTCAGCCACGAATGTGCCAGCGCCCGTCAATGAACCGGTTCGTCAATACGGCCCCGGGTCAGCGGATCGCGTCGGACTGGAGTCGCAACTGAAGTCGATGGCCGCTGCGACGATCGATTTGCCGATGTCGATCGGTGGTGTGACGCGGATGGCCAGCGGCGATCGCATTGACGTCGTACAGCCTCATGCGCATGCCTCGATCCTCGGTACGACCGCCGACGCGACTCACGACGACGCATCTGCCGCGGTGGACGCCGCACGATCTGCGGCGCCGGGTTGGCGCGCAATGTCATTCGATGACCGGGCGGCCATTGTGCTGAAGGCGGCGGACCTGCTCGCCGGACCGTGGCGAGACGTCCTCAATGCGGCCACGATGTTGGGCCAGAGCAAGACTGTGATTCAGGCGGAGATCGATGCGGCTTGCGAATTGATTGATTTTTGGCGTTTCAACGTCACCTTCGCGCGGCGAATTCTGGCCGAGCAACCCATCAGTTCACCGGGCGTGTGGAACCGGCTCGACTATCGGCCACTTGAAGGTTTCGTCTACGCCGTCACGCCCTTCAACTTCACCGCTATTGCCGGCAATTTGCCGACAGCGCCGGCATTGATGGGCAACGTCGTCGTGTGGAAGCCGGCGCCAACCCAACAACTTGCCGCGCACTTCGTGATGGCGTTATTGACCGAGGCTGGGTTGCCACCGGGCGTGATCAACATGGTGACTGGTCGCGGTCCATCGGTGTCCGACGTCGTGCTGGATCAGCCGGATCTTGCTGGCATTCATTTCACCGGGTCCACGGGCGTCTTTCAGTCGCTGTGGAAGGGTGTCGGTGAGCGCATTGCCGGGTATCGAGCCTACCCGCGTTTGGTGGGTGAGACCGGTGGCAAGGATTTTGTGCTCGCGCATCCGTCAGCAGATCGCGCTGCGCTAACGACTGCCTTGGTGCGGGGATCCTTTGAATACCAAGGTCAGAAGTGTTCGGCAGCATCGCGCGCCTACATCCCGCGAAGCGTGTGGAATGACATGGGCGATGACTTCTTGGCGCGGGTGGAGTCTCTGTCGATGGGTCCAGTTACTGACTTCGGAAACTTCATGGGGGCGGTGATCGACGAGCGAGCGTTTGCTCGGGTCTCTGGTGCGATTGATCGAGCCCATGGCGATGACACCGTCGATGTTGTTGCCGGCGGGACGTATGACCAGACCGACGGATATTTCATCCGACCCACCGTGGTGGTCGGGCGAGACCCGTCACGCGAGTTCTTTTCCGCGGAGTACTTCGGTCCGCTCTTGTCCGTTCACGTCTACGACGACTCACGCCCGGGTGCTTTTGAATCGGTGATGGCCGAGGTGGATGGTGCGGCGCCGTA
The DNA here is from genome assembly GCA_038231595.1 of Candidatus Nanopelagicales bacterium. Classification (GTDB taxonomy): domain Bacteria; phylum Actinomycetota; class Actinomycetes; order S36-B12; family JBBRLC01; genus JBBRLC01. The sequence continues at coordinate 1,896 of JBBRLC010000102.1, forward strand.
CGGCCTGACCGGCGCGATCATCGCCCAGGATCGTGCCGCCGTAGTCGCGGCGAGCGAGCGACTGAGATTCACGGCAGGAAACTTCTATATCAATGACAAGCCAACCGGGGCCGTCGTCGGGCAACAACCTTTCGGCGGCGGCCGTGCCAGCGGTACCAATGACAAAGCTGGCGCTCCGATGAACTTGTTGCGATGGACGAGTGCGCGAGTGATCAAAGAGACGTTCGACCCCGCCGTCGATCATCGCTATCCGCACATGGATTGATGCACGTACGGTTGACTGAGCCCCATGTTGCCTTGGGATTCAGAATTGGCTGGTCGTGTCGACCGCCACGTCATCGTGTCCGACTTGCTGCGCGATAACCCGCTGGGCGACCCCCATGAGCGACCACTGTGGGTCTACGTCCCGCCGGGATACGACGGCGACACGACGCGATATCCGACGGTGTACGTAATCCAGGGATACACCGGGCAGGTAGCGATGTGGGCGAACCGTTCGGCGTACCGTAGACCCTTCATTGAAACCGCCGATGATGTGTTTTCCTCCGGTCAGGCGCTGCCCTGCGTGGTGGTGTTCGTCGACGCGTGGACGGCTTACGGCGGTTCGCAGTTCGTGGATTCACCCGGCACGGGGGCGTATCACTCGTACCTGTGCAACGAAGTTGTGCCGTGGGTGGATGAGCACTACCGAACGATTGACCATCGCGATTCGCGTGCGATCTCTGGCAAATCGTCGGGTGGCTTCGGCGCGATGATCACACCGATGTTGCGCCCGGATCTCTTCTCTGCGCTCGCAACTCATGCCGGGGATTCGCTCTATGAGCTCTGCTATGTCCCCGAGTTTGGTTCCGCCGCAAGGCATCTGCGCGACTACGACTTCGACATCATGCAATGGTGGGCGGACTTCAACTCGCGACCGTCGTTCACGAAGAAGGGCGACGAGATTTTGCTGATGACGCTGGGTTGCACTGCCTGCTTCTCCGCTGCTCCCGATGGCTCGCCACAGTTGCCTTTCAATCCACGCACGGGGGCCCTCATTCCTGAGGTGTGGCAGCGCTGGCTTGAGTGGGATCCGGTCCGCATGGTTGAGCCGTACGCCGACGCGATTCGTTCCCTGCGCGCGGTTTGGATTGACGCCGGAACTCGCGATGAGTGGTTTCTCGACTTGGGTGCTACCGCGTTCCGCGACGAGATCGTCCGCGTCGGCCTACCGCACGATCGCATCCAATTTGAACTCTTCGACGCAGGGCATGGCGGCATCGATTACCGCTACCCCCTCGCGCTCACCTGGCTCTCCCACCGCCTCGCCCGCTAACCCGACGTTTTTCCTCGTGAAAGGGAGTTCCGTCAGTCTCTATTGAACCGAGGGTGCATTCATTGCAGAACTCTAAGCTTGGGTGGCACGCAATGTCTTGGTTCTTCACAAGGCCGAGCGCGTCGGCGTAAAGGGCCAGCGCATCGTCCTGATTGTCGACGACGATGCTGGCAAGGGTGATTCGGATCCTGCGCATAGGCCCCATGCGAGTCGCGGTTAGAGTCGCGAAATTACGAGCCGGCAAGCCAACCGCGGCCTACTTTGTTCTCCTTGCCGGTCGCGCGCATCGTCTGGTCGCGTACGACGCCTTCGATCTTGCCGCCCATCAGCGGAATCGCGGCCTTCACGGACGCGCCCATGTGGAAGGTCGTTCTGTCGTCAGCGTTTGCGTCGCCGTTGTCGGCCAAAGTCGCGTTTCCGGTGAAGCCGACCGGCAGACCGCCAAATGAACATGTGATCGCGGCTTCGCGCGACCCGTCAGCAGCAGGCGGACTCCAGGTGTGCGTCTCGTCGATTTCGATCGTGTCCCCGACAAAAGACTTCGCAAATGAAGGGACCTCCGCGGGCACGCTGCGTTTCATGGTGAGTACGGCGCACCCCTTGTCGTCGATGGCTGACGAGACCTCGATGTCTGAGCCACCGGTCTCGGCGCACCGCAACTCGAGGTATTTCGGATCGCAAAACATGGCGAATACCTCGTCGGCGCTCGACCCGAAGGTCATCTCGACCTCGAAGTTGGTCGCCATGTGATCCTTCCCGTCCCACGGGCGTGAAAAAAGTTGCGTAGGTCGACTGGACGTCGAACCAAAGCCCGATGGAAGGGCAAGCATGCCGCATCGCGACCCTGCGCACGCGAATTCCGCGAATGCGTTGTCCAGGTCCGGCCCTCAACCCCGGACTCGGGCTAGGCTGAATCTTGTCTGCACAATGGCGTGCGGACGCAGCCGCGACGGTGGACCTTGCGGCTGACCCGTTCTTCGACCGGGAAGCAAGAGGCGTGACCTCGTGACCGAGATCCATGTCGACCCACCAGTCGTCGCGCGTCCCGACGTACTTCCCGAACTTCGAGCCGGACTCTCAGCCGAAGACGACATCCTGATCGCCAGGTTCTACCGGCACGTCGCCGAGGAAGATCTGCAAGTGCGGACGGCCGAGGAAATCCTCGAACCCCCTCGGGACCTGCGCGGCTTCGCCAACGTCCGTCCTGCCGGTCGCGCACTTGTCCGCGTCCTCAATCCGAGCGACGAACGCAAGTGGCTCGACGGCGTGTCGATGGTTCAAGTCGTTACCGACGACATGCCCTTCCTAGTCGACTCCGTGGTGTCGGCGCTCACTCGGCTCAAGCGAACCATCACCTTGGTCGTGCACCCGCAGATGGTCGTACGCCGCGACATCGCCGGGTTATTGCTTGAAGTGTCGGCCGACGATCCACTCGTCCTCGGGAGGGCCGGCAAAGCGGGCCGCAGTCACGACACGCTAATCGAATCGTGGATGAGTATTGAGGTAGATGGCGGGACTCCGGAGCAGGACGCAGCCGCTCTCGTCACCACACTAAATGAGGTACTTCGAGATGTACGAGAAGCCGTCGAAGACTGGCCGCGGATGCGACACCGCGCCAACGACCTCTCAGACGCGTTGGTTCTCACCCCGCCATCGGGCGTCGAGGTCGAAGAAGATCACGAGGCCGCGGCTTTGCTGCGATGGTTGGCCAACGATCACTTCACGTTCCTGGGCTATCGCGAATATGACCTAGTCGGCAATCCCGGTGACGAAGAATTGAGCCCCATCACCGGCAGCGGCCTGGGCATCCTTCGCGCGGATCAAGCGGTGTCGTCTGCCTTCGCAAAGTTGCCCGCGCGAGCTCGTACGGCGGCCCGCGAACGTCACATTTTGATTGTTACCAAAGCGAATTCGCGCTCGACGGTTCACCGCGCCGCGTACCTCGACTACATCGGCGTGAAGCGCTTTGACGCCAATGGCAACGTAGATGGCGAACGTCGCTTCCTCGGGTTGTTCACGTCGTCGGCGTACAACCAATCAGTTCTGACTATCCCCGTGTTACGGCGCAAAGTTCACGACGTGTTGGCATGGGTCGGCTTCGCACCCGATAGCCATGGCGGCAAGGACTTGCTGGAATTCTTCGAAACCTACCCACGTGATGAATTGTTCCAGGTCGAGGTCCCCGAACTCGCCGACGTTGCTATGGCTGTCCACCACATGCGCGAACGTCGGCAGACGCGGCTGTTTGTACGGCCGGATCGCTATGAGCGTTTCGTCTCCGCGCTGGTCTATCTTCCCCGGGATCGTTATACGACAACCGTCCGGTTACGGATGGAACAGATCCTCGCGGAGGCATATGGCGCCGACGGCGTCGACTACACAGCTCGGGTGTCGGAGTCGATTCTGGCCCGCTTGCACTTCGTCGTCCG